>JAIYDT010000560.1 GCA_027487355.1 Verrucomicrobiaceae bacterium | reverse complement strand
CTCCCCTGCTCGGCATTCGCCGGTGAGGAGTCCCTCATCAACGGCAAGGACTTCACCGGATGGACCACCGCCGCCGGCAAGGCCCCGACCGAGGGCTGGGTGGTCGAGGACGGAGCCCTGCACCGCAAGACCAGGGGCGGCGATCTCTTCTCGGAGAAGGAATACGGCGACTTCACCCTGGTCTGGGAATGGAAGGTCGGAAAGGCAGGCAACAGTGGACTGAAGTATCGGGTCCAGTCCTACCCCAGCAAAGGGATGCTCGGCCTGGAGTATCAGATGCTCGACGACCAGAACCACCCCGACGCCAGGAACGGCACCACCCATCAGACCGCCGCGCTCTACGATTTCTTCCCGGCCTCCGCCGACAAGAAGCTCAATCCGGTGGGCGAGTGGAACACCTCGAAGCTCGTCCAGAAGGGCACCCACATTGAGCACTGGCTCAACGGAGCCAAGGTCCTCGAGGTCGACACCGCCAGCGAGGCCTTCAAGACCGCCCTCGCTGCCAGCAAGTTCAAGAGCATCCCCAGCTTCTCCGCCAACCCGAAGGGCAAGCTCATGATCCAGGACCACGGCGATGAGGTCTGGGTCCGGAAAATGGTGATCACGACGGAGGATTGAAGGGGAGAAATTGTTCAACCACAAAGGGCACAGAGAGCACAAAGAGTCCGTGCGACTCACGCTTCCTGTCCCATTCTGACGCAGCACCCTCTACCACGTAGCTGGAGCATCCTGCTCCAGTCCGTCTCTGGAGCGTCCCGCTCCAACTCTCTCTACCGGCCAAAGCAAAAGCTTAAGGCTTTCCAATCTTGGACTGCGGAGAAACGCCATGCCACACCGCTATCAGACGCAGACTCTGTCCGTCTGACCCTTCGCCACCTCTTCAGTGCCAGTTGCCTGAGTCACGAAGGCCCGACCCAAATTCACGAGCGCATCCCGACACGGACAAATACAGCATGACCACCAGACCAATCCAGATGCTTCGCAACAACCACAAAGGCAATCGACGTCTTCCGACCAAACCGGTGGCAAACAGCCCCCAAAATACGAGGTGAATGACGATGAACTCAATCCCACGGCCTGAGTCGTCAAACTTCACTTTGCTGAAATAGCTGATCACCCCGAGTGGAGCCCTTTCTACAACGATGGGAACAAAGAGCGCAGCAGGGCCAAGAAACGGAATCGCGACCAAGTAGGCCAAAACCGGAAGCATCACCCACGACCTCGCAAGTCGGAGAAAGCTGTTGGCAAGCTGGTCGCGAGTGCTCATGAGCAATTCTATTCAATTCTATTTGTCTGTCCCTTTGTCGTGATGAAGCAACATGTTAGAAATTCAGTTGATTGACTGCGACTTGGTCCCGATCCCATCTGAAAGACACCTTTTTCTCGGGGATATTGGATTCACTGATAATCGCCTCCGCCGTGATGCGGTCGCCAGTGGAAATCTCGGATCCCGGGAAGAATGCAAGTCGCCGAGTGGCAGTTCCATAGAACAGGCCGACTATCTGGCCGTTGCCCAGCTGTGCAGTGCAGCTGTAGCCCGGTTCAGGAAACGCGAGGGGTTCTTCTTCGTGCAAAGAAACAGGCATGGCCTTTACGTCGTTTAGATCGATATCCGAATAAATCACCACCGTCTTACAAACGTCGATCAGTGTGTTGGGTCCGGGTGCCGAGTTTTTCATCTCTAGTAATTTCTGCTAACCGACTCTACTCGAAGGATCAAAAGCGTTCGTATATGTCGGCTGAATTTAGCCTTAACTATGGCAGGATTCCTTGATTTGACAACGAATTCCGACGGTCAACATGTAGAGATCCGGCTCCTTAGCGAGCCAATGGGACCAGAGCCGACACGAGAGAATTTCGCGCTTCAGACGGCGGGTTGGAAACCCGCGGTCATTTGGGAACTTCCGGCGAACTGAAGTTCGCGGTCCGTCTTTACTGCCTCCACTGGCGGGCCAGTGATCCGATGCATGATCCTTTGTGTTCTCTGCGTCCTTTGTGGTTCACCCATCTTCATAAGATCCCTCTCACGCCAGGATCGGCTTGGAAATTCGATTCGTTTATCCCATGGTCATCACTCACTCCAGCCAGTTCTCCACTCGTAGCTTGGGCACATGCGAGAATTCCTTCAGGTTGTGGGTCACCAACGTCAAGCCGAGCGCACGACAATGCGCGGCGATCAGCAAATCGTTCGGGCCGATTGGATTTCCAGCCTTCTCCAGCGCAACGCGGATCTCTGCGTAGTGTTCGTCCACGGGAGCTTCCAAGGAGAGCACAGGCAGAGCCGAAAGGATCATCTCCACCTGTTTGGACAGTCGCTTCGAGTTTCGCTTGGCAGTCCCGAACCGGAGCTCCGCAGCGACCACCAAGTTGATGCAGACCGTCTCCTCACCCACCTCCGCAATGCGGTCCCGAACGATCCCATCTGGATGGCGGACCAGGTCCGAGACGATGTTCGTGTCCAGCAGGTAGAGGAGATCGCTCATCGCTTCCCACGGTCAAAGTTCGATATCGTCCAAAGGCAACAGACCGTCATCCACGTCTGGAAACTCGACCTCAAGAGGCTTCAAGCCCGCAAGGAGGGAAAGAAGTCCGCTCTTCGGCGCAACCGGTTCGATGATCAATCGTTCGCCGTCGCGATGAATCATGACCTCCCTGCCAGGAAGCTCAAACGCACGAGGAATCCGCAAGGCCTGATTCCGGCCATTTCGGAACAGCGCGGCTCGCTTCGTGTCCGACGTTTCCGCTTCGATCTTTAGCATAGGCCTAGCCTATGCCGATTGCGACTTCAGTCAAGCGTGTCGATGGTTGCCCAGTTGTTGAGGTTTATGCGGCTTTTCAGGCTTCAGAATGCGGGTTGGAAACCCGCGTTCCCGTGGGGACTTCCGGCGAACTGAAGTTCGCGGTCCGTTTTTATTGTCTCCACTGACGGCGCGGTGACCCCATGTCTGAACCTTTGTGTTCTCTGTGTCCTTTGTGGTTAATCCATCTTCCCAGAGTCCCCTCTCAAGCCAAAATCGGATCGATGATCTTCACAGGCAACACCCCGGTGAGGCGCTGGTCGAGGCCTTGGAACTTGAAGGTGAGGCGTTCGTGGTCGATGCCTAACAATTTCAAGATCGTCGCGTTCAGATCGCGCACGTGCACCGGATCCTTGGCGATGTTGTAGGAAAACTCATCGGTCTCGCCGTGACTCACGCCGGGCTTCACGCCGCCGCCGGCCATCCACATGGAGAAGCAGCGCGGATGGTGGTCGCGACCGTAGGTCTTGTCGGTGAGCGTGCCCTGGGAATAGACGGTGCGGCCAAACTCCCCTCCCCACACGACCAGCGTGTCGTCGAGCATGCCGCGCTGTTTCAGGTCCGCCAACAGGGCGGCGGTGGGGCGGTCGATGTCCTCGCAGAGCACCCGAAGGCGGCCCGGGAGATCATTGTGCGTGTCCCAGCCACGATGGAAGATCTGGGTGAATCGCACGCCGCGCTCAGCCATGCGGCGGGCCATGAGGCAGTTGTAGGCGTAAGTGCCGGGCTCCTTGGCCTTCGGGCCATACATGTCCCAGATCGACTGCGGCTCATTGGAAAGATCGGTCAGCTCCGGCACCGAGGCCTGCATGCGGAAGGCCATTTCATACTGCGAGATCCGGGCGTTGGTCTCCGGATCGCCGATGCGGTCGTGGATCTGCTGGTTGAGCTGGTTCACACCCTCGATCATCTCGCGGCGGATGTCGCGCGGCATTCCCTTCGGATTGGAAAGATGGATCACCGGATCGCCGCCGGAGCGCAGCGCCACCCCGGCATGCTCGGGGGAAAGGAAGCCGGACGACCACAGCCGCGAGGAAAGCGCCTGGATGTTTGCAAACAGCGGCAGCTTCGAGGTCAGCACCACGAAAGTCGGGAGGTCCTCGTTCATCGAGCCGAGACCATAGGAAATCCACGAGCCGATCGACGGCTTGCCCGGCACCATGTTGCCGGAGTTCATCAGCAGGATCGCGGGCTCGTGGTTGATCGCATCGGTGTG
>JAIYDT010000308.1 GCA_027487355.1 Verrucomicrobiaceae bacterium | reverse complement strand
GTCGATGGCCACTACGCCCCGCTCAAGCCTCTAACCGTCGCGCCCGCCGCCGCCTCCCAGATCGCCCTTCTTCTGAAGCCTCTGGAATCCGATTCCGCGCTCTCGAAATCCGTCTCCGCCGCGCTCGATGCGCTCGGCGCGAAGCAGGACCCCGCCGCGCTGACCCAACAGGCACTTGATGCGAAACTCGATCCCGCCCAGCGGATCAGCGCCCTCCAGCACCTCAAGAACAGCAAGGACCCGAAGTGGACCGAAACCGCCGTTGCGATGCTGAAGCAGAACCTGCCAGCCCTTCGTTCGGGCGTCGCCCCGCTGCTTGGCGAGGAAAAGCCGGAGCTCGCCCTCAGCTACGTCACCAACATCGGGCTGAAGTCCACCGACCTCGGCGAACGCCAGTCCGCCGTCCGCCTGCTCGGCACTCTGGCCGCGAAACCCGCGCTCACCACCCTGCTGGCCGACCTTTCCGCCGGGAAACTCGATCCGGCCATCCAGCTTGAGTTGCTCGAAAGCGCCGCCTTGCTGAAGCTCGACGAGCTGCACGAAGTGGAAAACAAGCTCGCCGCCGCCAACCCGCTCGGCAAGTGGTCCTACGCCCTCGCCGGTGGCAACGCCGAGGCCGGACGGAGGATCTTCGAAGGCAACCTCGCCGCCAACTGCACCGCCTGTCACCGCATGGGCGCGGAGGGCAGCAACGTCGGCCCCGCCCTCAACCAGGCCGGAAAGAAGGGGCGCGACTACATCCTCGAGTCCCTCATCCTGCCCCAGGCCAAGATCGCCCCGGGCTTCGGCACGGCGACCGTCACCAAGAAGGACGGCAGCGTGGTCGCGGGCGCCCCCAAGAGCGAAACCGCCGATGCCCTGACGCTGCTCCTTCCCGATGGAAAGGAAACCGTCATCAAAAAGTCCGACATCGCCTCGCAGACCCCGGCCATTTCCGTCATGCCTCCGATGGGCGAGATCCTGAAGCCCGCCGAACTGCGCGACCTCGTGGAATACCTCGGCACCCGCCAGTGATTGGGCCGCAGACGCAAAACAGGCCGGATGCACGAAGCAACCGGCCTGTTGGTTAAAAAGAATGATCAGGAAACGGGGCTCAAGCCTCGCCGCCTTCGGTTTCGGTGCTCTCGACGGCTTCCACGGCTTCGACCGCTTCCACGGCCTCGACAACCTCAGGAGCCGCTTCAGCGGCGACCTTCTTGGCGGCCTTCTTGGCTGGGGCCTTCTTGACGGCGGCCTTCTTGGCTGGCGCCTTCTTGGCGGCGCTGGAGTCGTCGGACGACTTCTTCACGACCGACTTCTTTTTGACGATTCCGCCGAGCTTGGCTTGTTCGGACTTACGCTTGAGGTAGTCCTGACGGCGGCGGCGCTTGATGACCTTGTTGGATTGTTGTCCCATGGTTGCTGGACAGGGCTTTAACCCGCGTCCGACCCGGCGATCAAGGGGAAATCCGCACTTTCTCATTGGACATCGCTCCCGGGCGGGTCAGTCATCCCCTTCGACATGCCCGGACTCATCATCGCCCCACGCGCCAGAATCTTCCACGGACACGAATGGGTTTACGCCACCGAGGTCAAAAAAACCTTCGGCGATCCGCAGCCGGGCGATGTGATCACACTCAAGGATTTCCGCGACCGGCCGATGGGCACGGCCATTTACAACCCGAATTCCCAGATCGTCGCGCGACGCTTTTCCCGTCGTCGCCAGGACCTGGATCTCGACTTTTTCACCCGCCGGATCAGCCAGGCGCAGGAAGTCCGGCAGCGCCACGGGGTCGATGAAACTCTGTGCCGCGTCGTGTGGAGCGAGTCCGACGGCCTCCCCGGCCTGATCGTCGATCGCTACGACGACCATCTCGTCGTCCAGACCCTGACGCTTGCCTTCGACCAGCGGAAGGAACTCATCCGCGATGCCCTCGTCGCCGTGTTTTCTCCGAAATCGATCCTCCTCCGCAACGACTCGCCCGTCCGCAAGGCCGAGGGTCTGGAGACGCTCATCGAGATCATCCACGGCGAAAACCCGGGCCCGTTCACCGTTCGGGCGAACGATCTGGACTTCGAGGTGGATCTTTTCGACGGCCAGAAGACCGGCCTCTACCTCGACCAGCTTCAATCCCACGCCGAGGTCGCAAAGTTCGCCGCCGGCAAGCGGGTGCTGGATTGTTTCACGAACCAGGGCGGCTTTGCCCTCGCCTGTGCCAAGGCCGGGGCCACCAAGGTCACGGCGGTGGACATTTCCGCCAGCGCTTGTGAGGCGACGCGTCGGAACGCCGCGCTCAATGGTCTCGAAATCGAAGTTCTAGAGCACAACGTCTTCGATTTCCTCAAGCACGCCGAGCCAGAGTATGACCTGATCATCCTCGATCCGCCGAGCTTCACACGAAACAAGAAGACCCTCATGGACGCCATGCGCGGCTACAAGGAGATCCACCTCCGCTCGCTGAAGCTCCTCGACAAGGGCGGCATGCTTTCGACCTTCTGCTGCTCCCACCACGCCAGCCGCGAGCTGTTCGTGGACAACCTGATCGATGCCGCCGTGGACGCGAAGAAGACCCTGCGTCTCGTCGCCAACCACGGCCAGCGCGCCGATCATCCGGTCGTGCTCTCGATTCCCGAGACCGAGTATCTCAAGGGCGTGACGGTCGAAACGATGGCCGGACGCTGAAGCTCAGTCCCGGAGTTTCATGCTTCGAAGGCGCAGCGCGTTCGAGATCACCGACACCGACGACAGCGACATCGCCGCTCCGGCGATCATCGGGCTGAGCAGCATGCCGGTGAAGGGATAAAGGATACCAGCGGCAATCGGAATGCCCACGAGGTTGTAAGCGAAGGCGAAGAACAAATTCTGGTGGATGTTCCGCATCACCGCCCGACTCGAAAGGACGGCGCGGACGATGCCGGAAAGATCGCCCTTCACCAGGGTGATGTGAGCGCTTTCGATCGCCACGTCGGTGCCGGTGCCCATGGCGATGCCGACCTCCGCCTCGGCGAGCGCCGGTGCGTCGTTGATGCCATCGCCCGCCATCGCAACACGTCGGCCACTGGCCTTGAGGTCGCGGATGAGCTGGATCTTGTCCGCCGGAGAAAGGCCCGCGTGGATCTCGTCGATCTTCAACTCGCGCCCAACAGCCTGCGCGGTGGCGTCGTTGTCGCCGGTGGCCATCACCAGTCGGATTCCCAGCCGATGCAGTTCGGCGATGGCGGCGGGAGTACTTTCCTTGACCGGATCAGAGATTGAGAAGATCGCGACAGCGTCTCTTCCACGGGCGACCCAGACCACGGTCCGGGCCTGACGCTCACCTTCCTCAGCGGATTTGAGAAGCTCCTCAGGAATCGCGGCTTCATGGGCCTCGATGAACGACCGCTTTCCGACGTGCCAGGTTTCATCACCGATTTCCCCCGAAATACCTCCGCCCGTGGTGGATCGAAATCCGATTACCGAAGGAAAGCTCACGGACTCCTCGCGAGCCCGTTCCAGAATGGCCTTCGAAAGTGGATGCTCGCTCAGGCTTTCCAGGGCCGCAGCCGCTGCCAGCGCTTCCGCGGCTTCGGTTCCGGATGAAACCGTGAAGCCGGTGACTGTCGGTTTGCCGGCTGTTAGCGTCCCGGTCTTGTCCATGACCAGCGTGTCGATTTTCCCAGCCGTCTCGATGGCCTCGGCATCGCGAATGAGGATCCCCTCCCGCGCCGCGCGACCGATGCCCACCATGATCGAAAACGGAGTCGCGAGCCCCAGCGCACAGGGGCAGGCAATGATCAGCACCGCCACCGCATTGATCAGACCGAGAGCCATGGCAGGCGCTGGGCCCCAGATCGACCAGACGAGGAAGGTGATCAGCGAAACCGCCATCACCGCAGGCACGAAGTAACCGGCCACCTTGTCGGCGATTTTCTGAATGGGGGCCCGGCTGCGCTGCGCCTTCGAAACCATCTGGACGATCTGCGCAAGAAGCGTGTCCGCTCCGATCTTGCCAACGCTCATCACGAACGAGCCTGTTTGATTGATCGTCGCTCCTACCACCGGATCGCCGATCTGCTTTTTCACGACAAGAGGCTCACCGGTGATCATCGACTCGTCGATCGTGCTGCTGCCTTCGAGGATCGT
>JAIYDT010000088.1 GCA_027487355.1 Verrucomicrobiaceae bacterium | reverse complement strand
TCCACGCTGGTCGATGAAAAAGGCAGTCATTTCACCAACGGCAGCCTGCTCGCCAGAATCCAGGTTCCGCTCGATCCGCCGTTCTCGCTCTATGCGCTGTTGGGCGACTGGCCGATCATTGGGATTGGGGTGCTGGGATTGGGGATGGGGTTTGCGGGACGAAAGGCTTCTTCAAACTCCGCAGATATCAACGCCCCGCAATGACTGAAAAGAATTTCGGCATCCTCCGATCAAAAGTACCAGTTGGGTTAGGCTCCGCATTTTTGTGTCTTTCCATGGCGGCCTTGTTTTTGGGGGCCAGTCTGATCCTTCCGATCGGTGATCTAGTCCATGTAAGTGTAGACGATGGAGTTATGACGAAGTATCTAGAACCAATAGGGATGGTGTCCCTTCTGAAATATTTACTGACTTCCTCCAAATCCGATATGAGAGTGCTTCCACACGCACTTGTGGCAGGTTCGGCCATTTTTTTCACAGTATTTCAGGCATTTGCTCCTTTGGTTCGCTTGAAGAAACTAACGAGAGATCGTCGGTTTTTGCGAATGCTTGGCGTGATTCCACTAACTCACATTCCACTGGGAGTATGGATGATGGTCATGCAATTGCCCGAGTCGTTGACGAGTTGGAGCTATTGCGGCCTGTGGTTCTGGATTCTTGGAATGCTGCTGAGTCTGTGGGGACTTTTGAGAATCCCCAACCTAGCGAAAGTCCATTCGACTGGTTCGGAGCCAGGTGCCGAAAAACCCTAAATCGGCGATTCAATCCGCCCGATCATCTGCTAGAACTCGCCCGTGGCCCAGCTCGGTGACATTCGCGAAGTCCTTCAATACATCCCGCAGTTCCGCGGTCGGACGTTTCTGGTCCTGATCGAAGCCGGACTGCTGCCGGAGCCGGCCGTGGCCGAAACGCTGCTCGATCTCGCGGCGCTGGAAGACCTCGGTGTGAAGCTGGTGCTCGGCGTGCTCGGTGGCGACTTGAAGGATCTCTACGACTGGACCCTCGAGTGCGAAATCATGGCCGCGCGGGTGAAGTCGCCGATTTCCGATCCGGCCTCGATCGCCGAGACGAAGGAAATCCTCGCACGGGGGCAGTCGGCGGTGGTCGATGCCTCTTCCACCGGCCCGCTTGATCCTGCCGTGGTGGATTACGCACTCGGGCTCGGCGTTTCGAAAGTCATCGCCTTGCTTGAAGAGGCGATCCTGATCGAAGGCCAGCCGGTCCATGCGATCCGCGCGACCGAGGCGGACGCGCTGGCTGCCAACGCCGCCGACATCGAGGGCCGCTCGCTGTTGGAAGCAGCCTCCAGAGCTTGTGCTCGTGGCGTGCCGCGCGTGCATGTCCTCAACGGTCGCCGTCAGGGCGTGCTGGTGGACGAGCTTTTCTCGAACGAAGGCGTCGGCACCATGATCCACGCCGACAGCTATCGGGAAATCCGTCCGCTGCGTGAGGAGGACATTCCCGAGCTGTTGGGAATGATCGGCCGCTCCGTGCGTCGCACCCGACTGGTGGCGCGGAACTACGAGGACATCCTCGCGAAGATCGAGGACTACTCGGTCATCTCAATCGACGACAACGTCGTGGGCTGCGTGGCGCTGCACGAGTATCCCGACGACCACTGCGCGGAAATCGCCTGCCTTTACGTGAAGCAGGCCCACGAGGGCAGGGGATATGGCGTGGAGCTGGTTCACCACGCCGAGAAGCTGGCGGGTGAGCGTGCCATTCCGAGAGTCTTCGCCCTCACCAATCGTGCGGCGGATTTCTTCCGGGATCGACTGGGCTACAGCCTTGGGACGCCGGCGGATCTTCCTGTGCCGAGACGCCACCAGTACGAGGCCAGCGGCCGGGATTCCCTCGTTTTCCTCAAGAATCTGACATGGTAGTGTCAGAAACTCATCCTCGCTCCAGCGTGCCAGATCCATGCCTCGGTGTTGAAGTCCGCTCCCTGTCCATCGCCGAGCACCGCCCGCTCCAGCCCGCCCATCAGGATGAGCTGATCGCGGTAGAGGTGGTAGTTTGCGCCGAGATAGAAGGAAGTGTATTCATCACCGATGAAGAAGGGTGAGCTGTCGAAGGCCGGGTCCGACGAGGTTCCCATGGTGCTGATCAGTCCGCCCGCATCATCCGAGACGGCATAGTGGTAGCGACCGATGATGTTCAATCGCCCTGGGATCGCCCAGTAGCTGGGAGCGAGAGTCAATCCGTAGGCGGCGCCCTGGCCCTTCGCGATCATGAAGTCGCCCATGAAGGAGAACCTGCCGCGATCAAGCACGATGCCGGTGGAGACCAGGTCGTGAAAGAGCGGATTCGTCGCGACGAGCTGGTTGCCGTTGGCGGATCTTCTTCCGGCGACACTGAATCGTGGAGTTGTGCCGGAACGCGCGCCGTCGAAGTTGTGGAGATAGTCGAAGTGCCAGACCACTCGGCTCAGCGATGAGCCCGAGCCCTCGACCATCGTGCGCTTCATGTTGAACAACAATGAACCTTTGCCCTCGATGCCGGGAAAGTAGGGATTGGCGTCGCCCGAAAACCAACCGAGACCGAAGTCCCAGTCCTTGCGCTTGAAGTCCGCCCGGATGCCGAGGGTTTGATCCGGCGCGATCATGTTCGAAAGCATCGAGCGGTCAGGATACAGGTAGTTCTCAGGCTCGGTGCTGTATTCCGTCCCGAAATCCGGCCGGAATTTTCCAAACGTCACGGTGGCATCCGGCATGAACTCGGTGCGCACCTTGAGACGCTCGATCCCGCGCTGGTCGTCGCTTCCGGAGAACTCGTAGTTCGCCTCGATGTCCGTATTGCGGAAGGCCCGGATGCGGGCACCCAGACGGGTCCGGCGGCTGCGGGTTCCATCGAGATCCACCGACTTTTCCGGAACGATTCCGACGCCATCGACCTCGGCGTTGCCAAAGGCCGCCTGTTGGTCGAAGAACGCAGTGATGGCCATCCGCTGGACCCAGGGATTCGCCTCATTCTCGTAAACGACCGCCTTCGACCAAACGGCGTCGAGGCGGCTCGGTGGGTAGGTGGTTTCCGGATAGGTGAGGGCACCGCTGGCATCCCGGCCGGGGCCTGCGGGGGCTGCTGCGACCTGGATCTCGCTGGATTTCTTTTTTCCTTCGAGAGCGTCCAGCACGTCGTTGGCATGGACCACACAGCAGAGTGCACTGTTGAGAATCAGAATGGCCTTCATGGGGAAATTCATGGTTTGGTGGTTTCTTTCGCCTCATCCTTCTGCCGCTGGCGGTCGGCAGCGCGGCGGACGCGGCTGGTGTATTGTTCCAGGCTTTCGCTCTTCTTCAGGTTGAGCGCGGTTTCAAGAAGTGGCAGCGCTTCGACATATCGCTTCTCGCGGACATACATCTGTCCAAGTCCGAGATTGGCCTGATAGGCCACCGCCGGGGTGCGCACGGCGAGTTGATAGTTGGTGCGGGCATTCTGAACCAGCGTGCCGCGCTTGGATTCATCCTCCTCGTCCTTGGCGAGCTGGTCGAAGTGCTTGGCAAGTTCCAGCAGGACCTCGCCGTTGGTGGGATCGATCTGGGTCAGCTCGTTGAGGAGCTTCTCCACGGTCTCCGGCTTCTTCTGGGACTGGGCGATCCGCACCTCGGTGAGCATCAGCACCGTCTTCTGAGCGTTGGGAACATTGGCTCCGAGCTTCGACTTGATCTTCTCCACGAACGACAGCGCCTTGTCGGGGAAACCATAGTCGGTCAGGATCTTCGCGGACTTCAGCGCGCGCGGCACATCGAGCGTGGTCGATTTGTCGATCGCCGCCATGTAGGCGAAGAGGGCCAGTTGCGGCTCGCTGCGGTCCATGTAGAGGTTGCCCAGCAGGTTGAGGTTGCTCTCATCGGCGAGGCCCTTGAAACGCAGGATCTCGAGGTTGATGGCGGCGTCCTCCTTGCGGTCCATGCC
>JAIYDT010000136.1 GCA_027487355.1 Verrucomicrobiaceae bacterium | reverse complement strand
TCTAGTAGCGGGCAGTATCGACGCTTTGTCGAAGGCTCCCACAACGGTCGCTACACCATCGTGCTGAAGAACGTCTGCAAGAGTCCGCTGCAGGTCGTGCTCAGCGTGGATGGGCTCGATGTGATCGACGGCAAGCCTGCCAGCGTCAGCAAGCGCGGCTATGTGGTTCCCGCAGGCGAGACCTTGGAGGTGAAGGGCTACCGCACCGGCTACGATTCCGTTGCAGCCTTCAAGTTCTCCACCGTCTCGAACTCCTACGCCAATCTCAGCCGTGGCGACACCCGCAATGTCGGCGTCGTCGGCCTCGCGGTTTACACCTGCAAGGGCATCGACCCCTGGACCTGGATGCCCAGTGAAATCCAGAAGCGCGAGACCGCCAGTCCCTTTGCGGCTGCTCCTTGAGCAGACCGACTGATCTCATGACCGCCCGAAGAGGGCACCTAAGGGCCGCCCCTGCAAGGGCGGCTCTTTTGTGAGAGGCGATCGCCACCGTGATTACTTCTGGTGCAGATAGTGCCAGATGGCTTCGAACTGCTTGTGGGCGTCGCCTTCGAGGAGGTCGGCGCGTTGCGAGACATTGCCCTCGGCGTACTTCGGCATCTTCGTTGAAGGGGTGATCGAGCCGGGGTTCGCCATCCAGCGGAAATAGTAGTCGTCTCGAAGACGTTGGGCGCTGAGCTGCAAATTGACGCCTTGAACCTCGAAGGCAGCGGTCGGTTTCTGGTCACCGATGGCGTGGCAGGTGGTGCAACCGAAGCCCGTGGCGTTGGCGAGGGTCTTGCCGGTTTCCGCGAGGGCGGGATCGACCGTGAATGGCTTCGGTCCGCTGGGCTCGATGCCGTGCATGCGGGCGAAGCCGTCGGCGATCGACTTGGCCTTGGCGTGGAAAGCAGGCATGCGCATCAGCAGCCAGGGTCGGGGACGTGGATCGGTGGTGCCCTGGATCATCGACTCGGTGACCGTGGCGTAGAGCATTTCGCCGATGTAAGTGAGCTGCGGGCGGGATTGATCGACCCGTTCGTCGAGGTGCTTCAGATCGGCGACGAGCGAGCGGCTGTCGGAGTGGACGGAGTCGAGCAGCGAGCCCTTGCCATCGTGAGCGTGGCAGTTGGTGCAGCGTTGGGTTTCGATCTGGCGGCGGACGTATTCGCCCGGAGTGTCGCGGGTGAGCGGGCTGCTGCCTGCTTTGGAAAAGGCGACGAGTGCGCTGCGTTCGGCATCGCTGAGATGAAGGACGGGTGCCTTGCCGCGCTTGTCGGAAGGGGCGACGCAGCCGGAAGCGCTCCAGTCCTTTTTGAAAATCGCATCGATGGCGGGCGGGGGAGTTTCGGAAACGGGAAGTCCGGAGTGGCAGGTGCCGCAGTTGAGGGATTTCGCGAGGGCTTCACCACGGGTCTTGTCGCCGGCGGGGAAGGGGGAAGCGGGTTTGGTTTCCTTGCCGGTGGAGGCGGCTGTCAGATAGGCGGCGAGCGAGTTGGCCTCCTCGTCGGAAAGCCGGAAGTCGGGCATGCCGGTAAAGGGGTGATAGGCGTCCGGCTTCTTCAGGAATGGCACGAGGGCACCGGGCTTGAACTTGGCGGCGACGTTGTTGAGTGGGAGGCGCTTGTGATCGAGGTCCGGCGCGGTCTGGCTGGGCAAGGTATGACAGGCCACGCAGCCGAGGCTGTGGAAGGTTTCACCGCCTTTTTGGGCGAGGGCGGGATCGGGTGCGGGTCCAGCAGGTGCGCCGAAGGTCTGGGTGATCACGTAGGCGGCGAGGTCGGCGGCCTGCTGGCGACCGGCCTCGGTGGAGGGATCGACCAGCGCGGGCATGCGGGTGGTGGGGCGCAGCGTTTGCGGCGAGGCGATCCAGTGCTTGAGCCAGTCCTCGTTGACGCGATCACCGATGCCGGCAAGCAGCGGCACGAGTTCCGAAATCTCCGGCATCGGTGAGGAACCGAATCCGGTGGCGGCGGTGTGGCACTTGGCGCAGTGATTTTCCGCGAAGAGCAGGCGGCCGTGGCGCTGGAGTTCGCCGAGCGTGGCAGCCTCGTTGGCGGTGGATTTGAAGGCACCGGGTGGGATCGATTGCTTGGGAAATGAGGCCTCTTCCCAGAACAAGCGGAGGCGTCCGGAGCCATCGGGCTGGCTCTTGAAGGTGAGGCTGAACTCGTGATCACCGGGGTTGAGGCGGAGTCGCTCGGAGGGTTTTGCACCGAGCTCGCCGCTTTCCTCCAGGACGGGCTTGCCATCGATCAAAAGAGAGGCGCTGCCGGTCCCTTCGAAGGAGAAAACGAGGCGCTGCCGCTGGGCCACGGAAAGCTGTCCGCTCCAGGTGACCTCGAAGGCTCCGGGGGCCACGAACGGCGTGGCAGGTTCGCCGGTTTTCACGACGAGCGCGGGCAGCCGATCGAGCCGTGAGTCGGTGGCATCGCCTGCCTTGAAGGTGGCGATCAATTCGGCCTGTGCGGTTCCGAGGAGAAGTCCGGTGAAAAGCAGCGGGCGGATCATGGAATCAGTGGAGGGGATGAAGAAAACGGGCGGAAGCTTTCCCTGATGAAACGGTGCAACCGGCGGGAGAAGGAGATGCAAAAAGGGGCGGGAGTGACCCCGCCCCTTGAGTTGAAGGTCGAGGGCGACGAATCAGGGAGTCGCGTAAACAGTCGAGTAAACCTCGCCCTTGATGACGCCGGCCTTGTCGTCCTCGAGATCGTAGCCGACCTTGAGGCTCATCGAGGGCTTCATGCCTTCAAGGACGAG
>JAIYDT010000094.1 GCA_027487355.1 Verrucomicrobiaceae bacterium | reverse complement strand
GTGGCGCTGAAAGGCGAGGCAACTCAGAAATCGACCTATGCGGACGCAGTGGCGGCGCGGGCGATCGATGGCAACACGGCAGGCGAATACGCCAAGAGTTCCGTCTCGCATACCGGGGAAAACACCGATGATCCCTGGTGGGAAGTGGATTTAAAAGGTACACAGACACTCGACCGCATCGTGGTGTCGAATCGTGCCGAAGCGGGTGAGCGGCTGGAGGGTTTCCGCATCACCGCACTCGATGAGCACCGGCAGCCGGTGTGGGAAAAAACGGGTAATGCTGCGCCTAGTGCAGGCGTGACTTTTGCATTGAACGGGGAGAGGGAGATCAGGTTTGCCGATGCGTTTGCGGATTTCGAGCAGGCGGATTTCGATGAAGATGCAGTGGTAGCGGACGCTCTGCCGGACAAGCCGAGATCCGGAAAGAAAGTGCGCGGATCACAGAAGGGCTGGGCCATCGGCGGTGCTGCTGCCGCGGCCCACTCGCTCACGCTTCTCGCTGGAGAGCCGGTCGAGGTGCCGGTGGGTGCGAAGCTCATGATCAGCATCGAGCAGCAGTCGCCCTTTGCGAATCACACTCTCGGTCGTTTCCGCCTCAGCACCACGGACGAAGCCCGCGCGAGACTGTATGTTGAGACACCCGCTGGTGTGGTCGCCGCGCTGGAGGTTCCAGCAGAGCAACGCAACCCGGCACAACGCGAACAGCTCACGGATTTTTACATTCGAGACCTCGCACCAGAGCTCGTGCCCGACCGTGAGAAGCTCGCGACGTTGCGCAAACAACTCGACGCGATTGTGCCCGGCACCGTACCGATCCTTCGCGAACTCGCAGGCAATCTGCGACGCAAGACGCGGGTGCAATTGCGCGGCAATTACCTCACGCTTGCGGAAGAGGTCACCGAAGGGGGGCCTGCTGCTTTCCCACCATTGCCCAAGGACGCGCCAATGAACCGGCTCACACTCGCGCGTTGGCTCGTGGATGAGAACAATCCGCTCACACCGCGCGTGATCACCAACCGTTTTTGGGAATCCATTTTCGGCATCGGACTGGTGCGGACGAGCGAGGAATTCGGCGCGCAGGGCGAAGCACCGTCACATCCCGAATTGCTCGACTGGTTGGCGACGGAATTTGTACGCGATAAGTGGGATGTGAAGAAGTTCCTGCGCTTGCTCGTTACTTCGGCGACCTACCGCCAATCCTCGCGAATCGTTCCGGAACTCGCCGAGCGCGATCCGGAAAACCGCTTGCTCGCACGCGGCCCGCGGGTCCGCATGAGTGCGGAGATGGTCCGAGACAACGCACTCGCGGTGAGCGGACTGCTCTCGCCGAAAATGTATGGCCCGTCGGTGCGTCCCGTACGCCCTTCACTTGGCCTATCTGCGGCCTTTGGAGGCGGGCTCGACTGGCAGACGAGCACTGGCGAAGACCAGCACCGCCGCGCACTCTACACTGAGTGGCGACGCACGAGCCCATATCCCTCAATGGCGACCTTCGACGCCCCGAGTCGTGAAATTTGCACGCTTCGCCGCAATCGTACAAACACTCCACTCCAGGCGCTCGTCACCCTGAATGACCCGGTGTATGTCGAAGCTGCGCAAGCCTTGGCACGCCGCATGGTCGAAAGCGCGAAGACTTCCTCCGAGCAAGCGGCACATGGCTTTCGCAGCGTGCTTGCGCGTGCGCCGAGTGCGAGCGAACTCCAGCGGCTCGTCGCGCTGCACGAGGATGCGCTGTCGATTTTCAAACAGGACACGAGACGCGCCAACGACATGGCGACGAATCCACTAGGCCCCTTGCCGACAGGCATGGATGTGGCCGAAGTCGCTGCGTGGACGACGGTCGCCAGCGTACTTTTGAACCTCGATGAAACGCTGATGAAACGCTGACTCCCATGAACCCGCAATTCGACTTTCTCCAACACCAGACCCGGCGCCATTTTCTCCGTCGCGCCGGTCAACTCAGCCTTGGGGCGATTGCGCTAGATGCCCTGCTCGGGGCTGGCGCGCAAGCCGCGTCGAGTGAGTCCAATCCCCTTGCCGCGCGACCATCGCAATACTCCGCCAAAGTGAAGCGCGTGATCTATCTGCACATGTCCGGTGGGCCGCCGCACCTCGATATCTTCGACCATAAGCCGGACCTGGTGAAACACAGCGGGCAGGACGTGCCCGACCAGTTTCTGAAAGGCAAGACCTTCGCCTTCACGAGCGGCACGCCGAAGCTCATGGGTTCGCCGCGAACCTTCACGCAACATGGCCCAGGTGGCATCTGGATGTCGGACGCGGTGCCGAACTTCCACTCGGTTGCGGATGAGATGTGCGTCATCAAGTCGATGTACACGGACCAGTTCAACCACGCGCCTGCGGAGCTGCTGCTTTTCACCGGCTCCCCGAGGCAGGGGCGGCCATCAATGGGCTCGTGGGTAACCTACGGGCTGGGTTCTGAGAATGAAAACCTGCCGGGATTTGTCGTGCTCATCAGCAGTGGCGTGCAGCCGAGCGGTGGGCAGAGTTGTTGGGGGACGGGTTTCATTCCGTCGGTCTATCAAGGCGTGCAGTGCCGGTCGAAAGGCGATCCGGTTTTATACGTCAACGATCCTCCGGGAATGGACCGAGCGCTGCGCCGCAAGACTCTTGATGCCATACGTGATCTCAATGAGGAACAGGCGCGCGAACTGGGGCATCCCGAGACAGCCACGCGCATCGCGCAGTATGAGCTTGCTTTTCGCATGCAGACGAGTGTGCCCGAGGTCATGGACATCGGGCGCGAGTCGAAGGCCGTGCTGGAGGATTATGGCGCGGTGCCGGGCGATTCGAGTTTTGCCAACAACTGCCTGCTCTCACGCCGCCTCTTGGAGCAGGGCGTTCGCTTTGTGCAACTCTTCGACTGGGGTTGGGATTTTCACGGCACCAATCCGGTTGAGGACATCCGCGACGGGCTGTCGGCGAAGATGAAGCGCACTGACAAGCCGATCGCCGCGCTCATCCGGGATCTGCGCCAGCGAGGGCTGCTCGAAGACACGCTCATCGTCTGGGGAGGAGAATTCGGGCGCACGCCTTTCCGCGAAGGACGCACTGCCAACGGCAGCGTCATGGGGCGCGATCATTTTCCCGATGCATTCTCCATGTTCCTCGCCGGCGGCGGCGTGAAGCACGGCATCAGCTACGGCGAAACCGATGAACTCGGCTTCAGCGTGGTGCAAGACAAAGTCCATGTGCATGACCTGCAGGCCACGATCCTGCATCTGCTCGGACTCGATCACGAAAAACTCACCTACCGCTTCCAAGGCCGTGACTTCCGGCTGACCGACGTGCATGGAAAAGTGGTGAGCGACATACTCGCGTAGATCGAGAACGCGCTTGAAGCGGGAAGCACGCAAACCCTCATCACTTGTGGCATTTACCCGAGCACTGCCGAATGTAACGCTGGCACTACCCCTAACAGCGTGCAAGGCAGCGGTCTGCGATCACTCGAACCAAACGGAATGAACCTTTCATGCGTGACAGGCCTCTGCAAAACGACTGTCAGGAATTGATTGTGGGACCTTTGTTCCGGGGCTTGTCCAATCGATTGCTGTTTGGTCCAAAACAAAACATCGAGTTTTTCCACTCCCATGGTGTTCAATCGCGCGGCGATTAGTGGTCCCATGACATGTGAGATCTCATGGCGTCCGGGATGCTCGATGTGCCACTCCATCGCGGCACGGGAACATTCAAGCATGTCGCGACTCCCGGTGTTGGCACCACCAACCATCAGCACCCACGCCACCGACGTGGCATTGCCCAACCGGTTCATGGGTTCATCGCGGCCTCCGGGACACTGGGCTCTGAAGTTCCATCCAAGGCCACCAAAGTCCGGATGCGCTGGTGCTCCCAAGCCGTTGGCGATTTGATGAAATGCCTGAAAGGTGGTTTCCGCAGCATGCTTGAGGTCCGGGTCTTCCGGGTAGAGGCTCGCGATTTCCAGTCCCATAATGGCGGGCCAGTAGCCGTAAATGTCAGCGCTGATGTTAGGCCCCTTTTCTCCAGACCGAAGGCGGATGACGCCGGCTTCCGCGTCATTCCACGTCTTGGTGCGTATTAGAAAATCGATATCGTTCAGGTTTCGGGGATCAAGGCCGCAGAACTTTGCACCGACGATGGAGGACAAGCAGCTGAGCCCCTCAGTGTCCGGTTGGTGTTTCAGATAGGACTTCATCCGGAACGTCCCATCGCCATCCACAAGAACCGCAGGAAATCCTTCCCCCTGTTTTCTGGGATCAAAGACCTCCTTGTAACAGGCACGGGAGACCTCATTCCAATTGCGTACAGCCAGAGGCGAGGGCAGCGCGGGCATACGCTCGGTGGCAGGCACCGGAATTTGGGCTACCGGCTCCGAATGGACCGACGCGGCTCCGAGCCAAGCTGCTGCGGCGGCAACAAGGAGGGATGAGAGTATGTTCGATCTCACAGGGTTTTGCTACTGGGTTCGTTGTGTTCCATCTTGTGGCGCGTTTGCGTCACGTGACAAGCACTCCACAGCTTACTATTTTCGCACTCATCTGATCACCTTTTTTTAACTGGCTTGTAGCGCATTCAACCCCATTTGCCCGTGTTCCACCGCATCCTCCTGCTGCTCGCATTCATCGTCCCCCTCTTTGCCCAAGACGGCGGCCAACTTTTCACCCTTCACTGCTCCGCCTGCCATGCTCTTGATGGCAAAGGTGCCACTGGCGGAGCCTTCCCTCCGCTCGCCGGAAGCCCGTGGGTTGCGGGTGATGCGGATCGCGCAGTGAAAATCGCTCTCAAGGGACTCACCGGTCCGGTCGAGGTTTCGGGAAAGGCCTACAATCTCGAAATGCCGCCTCAGGGCGCAGTCATTCCTGACGATCAACTTGCCGCCATTCTCACCTTCGTCCGCTCCTCATGGGGCAACAATGCCAGCCCGGTCACCGCGGATTTCGTCAAAACCATCCGCGCCTCCGTGGAAGACCGAAAAACCCCATGGACTGCGGAGGAAATCCTCAAGCTCCACCCGCTTCCCCTCGAAAGAACCCCTCTCACCAACCTCATCTCCCAAGTTTATCGCGGTAAGTGGGACGCCTTCCCGGACTTCTCCACTCTCAAGCCGGACAGCGCCGAGGAAAGACACAACGGCATCATCAGCCTCGCTGACTCGCCCATCAAGAACGAGTTCGCCATGACGTGGAAGGGGAGCTTCGAAGCCCCCGCCACTGGCGAATACACGTTTGTCCTTGATGTCGATGACGCGGCCGTGATTCGCATGGATGGCAAGCCATTCCTACAAATCGATGGTTCCGGCCCGATGAATGGATCGAGACTGAAGAAGGCCAAGATCCAACTCACTCAGGGGCCTCACCCATTCTCAGTGGACTACCTCGAAGTCGGTGGCAACCAGGGACTCGCGATCGGTTGGAAAGGCCCTGGCATCAAGAGCTGGAAATGGCTCACCGATGCACCTGCCATGGGATCCGCAATCCCAAGTAATTCCATCCCCATCGAACCAACCGGCGGTCGCCCTGCCATCTATCGGAATTTCATTGCGGGCACGACCCCACGCGCGATTTGCTTCGGCTTCCCCGGTGGCCTGAACCTCGCCTACTCTGCTGACAATCTCGCGCCCGAACTCATTTGGACGGGAAAATTCATGGACGGCGGGCTCCACTGGACGGATCGCGGCATGGGAAATCAAGTGCCTCCTGCGGGTGACGATGTCATCAGCCTCAGCAAATCCCGCACCCTCCCTGCAACCGCACGTTTCCGCGGCTACAAGCTCGACCCCGAGGGAAATCCCATCTTCTCGGTCCAGATCGGCGAGCAATTCCTGCTGGACTCCTGGTGCGCGGATGCCGGAACGCTCGTCCGCAAGCTAACCGTCACTGTGGCGCCACTCGAGATTCAAATTCCCCAAGCGGAGGGAATCACCATTGATGGCACAGGCGGAAAAACCACCCTCACCCTCACTCCCGGCCAAACCATCACCCTCACCTACCGCTGGAACTAACAATGCTCCATCTTCCTGAAAACTGAACACTGATCACTAGGGACCCCTTGCCCATGCGCCACATCATCTTCAGCCTCCTCACCGCCGCCTTCGCCAGCGCCGCCACCCAATCCGACTACTATCTCCGGGAGGAGATCCCGCTGCCACCCGGCGAGGTCATGGAGATTGGCTCCATCGCGCTCATGCCCGAGCAGAAAATCGCGGTGACGACCCGTCGTGGCGATCTATGGATCTGCACCGGTGCCTATGGCGACGACTTGAGTAAAGTCACCTGGAAGAAATTCACCCAAGGCCTGCACGAACCCTTCGGCATGTTTTGGAAAGCGGATTGGCTCTACCTCACTCAGCGCCCGGAAGTCACCCGCATCAAGGACTCCACCGGCAGCGGCTTTGCAGACACGTTTGAAACCATTTGCTCCGACTGGGGCATCAACGGCGACTATCACGAATTCGCCTTCGGCAGTGAGCCCGACAAGAATGGCGACATCTGGGTTGTCCTTTGCCTCACCGGTTCCGCTGCAGCGAACTCCGACTGGCGCGGCTGGTGCGTGCGCATCACCTCGGATGGGAAAATGATCCCCACCTGCTCCGGCATCCGATCCCCGGGTGGCATCGGCTTCAATGCGGAAGGCGACGCGTTCTACACGGACAACCAAGGCCTCTGGAATGGCTCATCCTCCCTCAAATGGCTCAAGCCCGGCTCATTCCAGGGCAATCCCACTGGCAACAAATTCCACTCCCTCGCCAATTTCCCCGCACCACCTGAGCCAGCAGATCCTTCGCGCGTCCTCGCCGAGCGACTCAAGCACCCGGAGTTCATTCCACCCGCCGTCGTTTTCCCTCATGCCATCATCGGCCAATCCCCGACCGGTATCGCTTGCGACATGAGCAATGGGAAATTCGGTCCATGGAAGAGCCAACTCTACGTCGGCGAGCAAACCCACTCACAGATCCAGCGTGTCTGTTTGGAAAAGGTCAACGATCTCTATCAGGGCGCGGTTTTCCATTTCCTCGAAGGCTTCGAAGCCGGCCTCATCCCAGTCCGCTATGATCAGGAAACCGGCATGATCTTCACCGGCGGCTCCAACCGCGGCTGGGCCTCGCGCGGCAGCAAGCCCTTCACCTTCGAACGCGTCAAGTGGACCGGGAAAACTCCCTTTGAAATTGAAACCATGACCGCCAACTCCGACGGCTTCACCCTCAACTTCACCGAACCCGTCGATCCCGCTTCCGCCGGAGATCCTGCCAGTTATTCCATGGCCGCCTGGACCTATATCTTGCAATCCGGTTACGGCAGCCCGGAGGTCGATCAGGCCACCCCGAAAATCACCGCCGCCACCGTCTCCCCTGACAAAAAATCCGTGCGTCTCAAGATCGACGGCCTCGTCCGTGGTCACGTTCATCATCTCGATTCCAAGGGAGTGAAATCCGCCAGTGGCCAAGCCCTCTGGCACGCTGACGCCTATTACACCCTCAACGAGATTCCGAAGTGACGTGAGCCAGGCATTTCTGCCTGTTCTTCCATTCGAAAGGCAATCAGCCTGATGTCCATATCGAGCATCACAATTTCCGCGATCCGCCCACTTCTCCATGTCTCTTAAACGCATCGCCATTTCCTCTGCGGCCGCTTCCCTGATCTTGCTGGCCGGCGCCTGCAAGCGCG
>JAIYDT010000542.1 GCA_027487355.1 Verrucomicrobiaceae bacterium | reverse complement strand
CGCGACGCGATTTTCACGGGACTGCGCTGGCTGGGGCTCGACTGGGATGAAGGTCCGGAGGCTGGCGGCCAGCACGGTCCGTATTTTCAAAGCGAACGCCAGGCGATCTATGACACCTGGTTCGAGGTGCTGCGGGCCAAAGGTTGCGTTTATGAGGACGGCGGCGCGTGGCGGTTCCGTTTCGAGCGCAAGCCGGTGACGATGCACGATCTCGTCTGCGGTGAGGTCACCATCAACTATGCCGATGAGAGCAACACGCCGGACATGGTGATCAAGCGCTCGGATGGCTCCTACGTGTTCCATTTCGTCAATGTGGTCGATGACCTCGAAATGAAGATCACCCATGTGATCCGCGGCGAGGACCACCTCATGAACACGCCGAAGCATCTGCAGTTGTTCGAGGCTCTGGGGGCCACTCCGCCGCTCTATGCGCACATTCCGCTGATCCTGAACCCCAACGGCTCGAAGATGTCGAAGCGCGATGAAGGCGCAGCGGTCGGAGATTACCCGCGCCAAGGTTTCCTGCCCCAAGCGGTGGTGAATTTCCTGGCGCTGCTCGGCTGGTCCTCGAAGACCGATGAGGAGGTCTTCACCTTGTTTCAACTGGTCGAACGTTTCTCGCTGGAGGCGGTCAATCGCTCGCCCGCGCGCTTCGATGCGGAGAAATGTGCCTGGATCAACCAGCAGCATCTGATGGAGCTTTCCGATGAGGCCTTTGCTGAAGCGGCGAAGCCGTTTGTCGAGTCTGCCGGTCTTCCGATCCGTGACGATTTCGAGGCCGTGGCGGCGACGGTGAAGGAAAAGGTGCGGCTGCTTCGGGAGGTGCCGGATGCGATCGCTTTCCTGCTGCATGATGAGTTCGCCTATGAGACGGAGGCGTTGGACAAAGTCAGGGCAAATGGCCAGGCGGCCGAGTTGCTGCGTGCGCTCGCGTCGGCCTTCGCTGATCTAACGGAATGGTCTGCGGAGACGGCGAAACAGGCGATTGCGGATACTGCAAAGTCGGCGGGTGCCAAGCCGGGGCAGTTGATGTTTCCGGTCAGGGTTGCCCTCAGCGGCAGATCCGGCGGTCCGGATCTCGGTGTCATCTTTTCCCTGCTGGGTCAGGATCGCAGCGTCGCCAGGCTGAACCGCGTCTGCGAAGTTCTCGCGCTTTGACCGATGAATGACCTGTTTTCCTTCGACGACCTGCTGTCCCGTCAGATCCTGGACGCGGGTCACGACAAGCCTGCCCGCCTCGCCGTGATCGGCCACCCGGTGGCGCATTCGTCATCGCCGGGCATGCATCAACCGGCGCTCGATGCCCAGGGGATCGATGCCCGCTACATCAAGGTGGACGTGCCGCCCGGGCATGTGGCGGAGGCTTTTTCCAGAATGAAGGCTCTGGGCTTCATCGGATGCAACGTGACCGTGCCCCACAAGTTCGAGGCGCTGGCGGCCTGTGACCACGTGCACCCTGAGGCGCGTTCCCTTGGTGCGGTCAATACGATCCGCTTTGATGAGAGTGGGCTTCACGGGTTCAATACGGATGGTCCGGGATTCGTCCGCGCCATCGCCGAGGACTTCGGGTTTCCCTTGTCATCGTTCAGTGTGTTGATCGCCGGTGCAGGCGGCGGTGCCGGGCAGGCGATCGCCACTCAATGCGCGCTCCAGGGAGTTTCCAGGCTGGTGTTGGTGAATCGCTCGCTCGACAAGCTCGGCCCGCTGACCGAGCGACTCCGCGCCCTCGGGCCGACGACGGACGTGAGCGCCATGTCGTTCGAGGATGTGGAACTCGATGCTGCCTGTCTTGGCTGTGACCTGATCGTCAACACCACTTCCGTGGGCCTGAAGCCGGATGACGGCTCACCCTTGCCAGGGCATTGCCTTCGTTCCGGACTGTGCGTCTACGACACGATCTACCGGCCTGCGGTGACTCCGTTGTTGGCCGCCTCCAAGCTGGCCGGGGCGAGAACCGCCAATGGGCTTTCGATGCTTCTCCACCAAGGAGTGCTGGCCTTCCAGCACTGGTTTCCCCAGACCGATCCACTGGCGGTCATGCGTCAGGCCTTGTATCATTCTTCCGGCAACGGCGGCTGAACGGGATTCTTGATCGCTGCCTCCTCCTCGGCTGCCTGTTCTTCAGAAAGAGGCGCGAGCCCGGGTTCGTCGATCGCGAGCCAGTGACAGGCGATTACCTTTTCGATGGTGAAGACCCTGCCTTTGTTGTCCGCCTGTCTTCGGATTCTCACCCTGATCCGGATCATTTCCTCGGGATCGAAATTCTTGATCGAGCCATCGAAGGGGCTCTTGCCGGACTTTCTGGCATTGAATGCGGCGGCAAGCAGCCGGCCATTATCACTGCTGCGGGGGATCAGGAATTCCGGCGAAGCATTTCCAGGATCCCAGGGATAGCCGAACCTTGGACTGTAGAGGACGAGACTGAGCTGATCACTGCGCAATTTCTCATCGTTCAGCTTCAAGCGCGCCATAAGCCTGAACTCGCCGACTTCGCCGCCATTTCCCGCGAGGAACAACGGCCATGGCTGATCTCCATTGCGGACGAACTGCTCCCAATCGAGCCGCCATTCCCCGTCCTCCTTGTGAAAAACGGCGTCGAGCTTTCGTCCGTCAACCACTTCCCATTCGGAAACGATGGCCAGCCCCGTCTCCAGCTTGAGGAGGCGGCGCTCAATGATTTTCACATCCGTGGGAGTGACCTGCAGAAGCGGATTCATGGCGTAGAACCTCGCCATTTTCCCGGCCACGCTGATTGGCCTCCAGACGTATTGGTTGCGTTGTTCCGGAGCACTCGATGCCAGGAATCCCCCGAGGGATTGGCTGCACTGGGGCAGTGCATCCTCAAGGATCGCACGTTCCTCGTCACCGAGTTCGTTCGGGGGGTTGATGGGGGCTCGAACCTGCGTGCCCAAGCGGTCGTCCTCCTTCCAGAAATGGCGGGCGGCCAAGGCGAACAGCATGACCAGCACCAGCCAGGCCACGACGATCTTGAACACAAGCGGGTTCTCCCGGCGCTTCCTGACGGATCTTTTCTGGGGCAGGGCGGATTCCACCACCCCTGGGGAGGGCGAGTTCTCAGGTTGCGGGGATTGGGTCGGGTGGACGGCCTTGGTCGGCTGCGGAGCTTCGCCGAATGTGGAGGGATTCTGTCCGCATTTTTCACAAATGCGTCCGTCGTCGTCGAGGGGCGACTGGAACAAATGGCCGCATCGACCGCAGTGGAACCATCCGAGGGCTTCTTCGTTCACGTGGGGAGTTCTAGGGGGTGACCCAGCCTTTGTGAAGCACGTCCAGCACGACCCATTGATTGGGGGACGCACCGGCTGGTCCGCGTGTCAGTCGGAGACGCATCGACTGTTGGTCTGGTTTGTCTGAAAACACCGCCTGTTCGTTGAAAATCTCCGCCAGGGCGGCGGCTGCCGGACTGCCATTCGGCACGTAACCCCACAGGATGTCGTCCGTCGAGTTGGAAGTCAGTCGATAGGCCCGATACTGACTCTCTGGAAAGGTCTGGGAGTAGTAGCTGATCGGCGCCATGATCACTCGCATTTCCCCCATCCTGGTCGCGGGGCTTTTCATTTCCTCGAAGGTTTTCGAACCGAGCCCCAGCGTCGCCTCCCAATCCACCTGCATCCTGCCATGTTCCCTGACGAGAAAGACCTGATAACGGCTGAAATCCGGCCTTGTGCCCATGATGATCGCATAAGGCAGCTTGCCTACCGAGGCATAGGAAATCTCCTCACTGTTGGAGATGCTCCAATTGGTCGGCACGTTCCACGACCTCCAATCCTTCGTCAACCTGTCCTTCAATGCGTCAGCATTCCGAATCACCGGCAATGCCTCTTCCAGGGTCCTTGCCCGGGCATAGGTCTCGAGCGTTCCTTGAATCTCGTTTAGCACCTGGGCCGGGTTTTCGGAAAAGTACACCATCGGGTCATCCACTGCCACCAGATCATCCACCACCTGAAGGGATTGGTAGGATTCTGCGGTCCGATCCTGATCCTCGTCGACCAGCAGGGGTTGGATGGCGAGGCCGATGAGCACCATGGCCAGCACTCCTCCTCCAGCCCGCCAGACCCAGCGGGTCGAATGCCCGCCGATCTTGCCCCATTCTGCGGAGAATTTCTGCGCATGGTCCTTGGATCTGGAGGTTCTTGGTTGCAGCGGAGGCAGGGAATCACCCCGTGCAACGCTGGGGTGAGTCTCCTCGCTCTCCAATCGGATGACCCCCTTGCCGTGCTCGGTGATCTGGATCCTGGGTTTCGCAGCGGGCTCGCTGGCTGGTCGGCTGGAATTCCCGGGTGCAATGCGGAGGCCTTTCGTTCTGGGAGGGGTTGTCGGCTCCACAATCTTGCTGCGTGGCTCCGGAAGAATGGCTCTGGCCTGCGGCAGGCCCTGAGGAAGGAGAATGTGGACGGGTTCCTCCTCGGACGGCTCCAGGAAGTACGGATCATCCCATCCCAACGCATCATGCGTCTGTGTTTCGGCTGTGGGACGGGGTTCTGGCATGGGGAGACTTGCCGGGAAACTTCATCGGCCCTCCTTCGAACGCAAGTCGAGATGCTCAGTCACCAGCCAATCGCCGGTCCAGGGCCTCCTCCATGGCTCTCTCCACCAAACGGGCGGCCAAGGCCTCCGTCGCATGGTCCAACCGCTGAACCGCCGCTTTCAGCGGATTTGCCGATCCACTCGACAGGGCCGTCCTCACTGCATCACTTGCAGCCTCGATCTCCACTCGCTCCTTGTCTGAGGCCAGCCCCCGGGAAAGCACCAACTCCACCGCAGGCAGGAGTTCCTCGGCCTTCAATCTCGCCTCGGTGAAAATCCGCTCAGCCATGTCATCAAAGGCATGTTCGACCGACTCGCTCACCATGGCCTCAACCGCCGCATCGTCCACGTCCACCGCCGAATCCTTGATTTTCACCACCTTGTCGATGCCGGTTGAAACATCCCTTGCAAGCACCTCCAGGATGCCATTCTCATCAATGCGGAACTGTACGCCGACACGGGCCTGGCCTTTCGCCAGTGGCTCGAATCCGACCTCGAAGTTTCCAAGTTCCCAGTTGTCACGAGCCATTTCCCGCTCGCCCTGCAGCACCCGGATCCGCATCGACTGCTGGCCGGCGGCCGCGTTGGTGAACATTTCGCCCGCCTTGCATGGGATCGTGGTGTTGCGTGGAATCAGAACGTTCATCAGCCCACCGAAGGTCTCGATGCCCAGGCTCAGCGGCGTCACGTCCAGCAGCACCATCTGACGGAGACTGCCGTTCATGACTCCGGCCTGAATGGCCGCTCCCAGTGCGATCGCCTCGTCAGGGTGCTGGGTAAGATCGGGCTCCCGGCCGAAAAGCTCGGCCACGGCCTTCCTCACCGCTGGAATGCGTGTGCTGCCGCCGACAAGAACGATGGCATTCAAATCCGCAGGGGTGAGTGCGGCGTCCGCCATGGCCTGCCGGCAGTGCCGGAGCGTGCGCTCGATCCACGGACGGAGCAGCGCCTCGAACTCCTCCCGCTCGATCCCCATTTCCAAACTACGAGATCCATCGTAAAAAGGTGCGCGGAACATGGCGTTCCCGTCACTTGAAAGCAGGCGCTTCACCCGCTCCGCCTCCTCGATCAGCCTGACCCGCGCGGAGTCGCTCATGGCTGCGAGATCCACGTCGGCCTTTGCCGCCACCATGGATGCCAGTGCGACATCGAGATCGTCTCCGCCGAGCCTGGTGTCGCCATGGGTGGCCAGCACCTGGAATACGCCATCCTGCATCTCAAGGATCGACAAGTCGAAGGTTCCCCCGCCGAAGTCATAGACCGCCACCCGGGACTTCTCAGCCAGCTTGTCCAGTCCATAAGCCAGTGCGGCGGCGGTGGGTTCGTTGAGGATTCTCAAGACTTCCAGCCCCGCCAGTTCTCCGGCATGCTTCGTGGCTGCGCGCTGGGCGTCGTTGAAATAGGCAGGCACAGTGATCACAGCTTTCCCGATCACCGTGTCCAGTCGCCATTCCGCGATCCGTTTCAGCTCCTTCAGGATCTCTGCGCTGATCTCTTCGGGAGTTCGTCCCAGCACCGATACTCGGCCGTCAACGGTTGGCAGCATCGGCACGCAAAAGTCGGGCTCTTCGCCGAAGCGTCGGCCCATCAGTCGCTTGATACTCGTCACCACACGCCCTGGCTCCAGCGCCCGTCGGCGTAGCGCATTGCGTCCGATCTCGACCCCGCCGGCCTCACCGATCCACACCACACTCGGTGTGATCCGCTTTCCCTCCTCGTCCGCGAGGAGAATGGGAAAGCCCGACTCGACCACGCCTACTGCCGAGTTGGTGGTTCCGAGGTCGATGCCGATGATCAGGTCCGTCATGCGGGACTATCTTCACTGACCAGCGGCATGCGGTCAACGCTGCCAACCAGTCTCAAGCGGCGACTCGATAGGTATCCAGTCAAAACTTAGTTCCGCCGATGCAAGAAGGGGGGATCTCTGACGAACTGCTTCTGAAACGTCTGGCTGCGATTCAGACTTCTGCCTTCGTGGCAGGGGTGGCACAGGGACGCCAGCAGGCGCGGCAGGCTGGAAACGAAGCATGGGCGACTGAAATTCATGCCCGTCACACCTATCGCATGCACTCGCTCAGTGAGTTCATCGACCTCAATCCTGTTAGAGCGGGGATGGTCAAGGACCCCGCAGACTTCCGCTGGAGTAGCTATGGCGAAGCAATCGGCGGCGGAAGCAAAGGCAACGGCAAGAAGGCCCGCGAAGGTTTGGTGCGAGCCTGCCTGAGTCATCGATGTGCCGGGTTCGAGGCCGGAAAGTGGCTGGATGCGGCGAAGATTTACCCACAGATGATGGGCTTGGCCCTGCAGCGCAAGAGCGGTGAGGCGGATCTAACAACGACGGAGCAGGAGCTTTAAGCCAAGGTCAAAGGTGACGTCGGAACAATGGCTCAAGACAACGGCACGGTGCTGCCTGAACTGAGCCCAGCAGCGATGCTGCGCCGCAAGGTCCGTTACTTCACCGACGGAGCGGTCATCGGCAGCAAGGCCTTCGTCAACGAAGCCTTCAGCGCCTCACGTGAACGCTTCTGCAAGCGCCGCAAGGACGGCGCAAGGAGGATGAAAGGCACTGGCGCTCCCGCCAGCGGCGTCCTCTGGAGCATGAGGGATTTGCGGGTCCGGATCGAAGTTGATTGAGGCGACGTCGAAGCTTTTCTATCTGGCTTCCGATGAACTGCCCAAATTGCGATCGACTCCTTTACAGCCGCATTCAACCGAAGTGCGGTCACTGCGGGATGGTCCTGCCGCCGGAATTGCGATTGCCTGCGGACGAAATTGAGAAAATCCGCGAGGAGCAGGCCGAGATCGAATCGCGGCGTGTTGTAGCCAAGGAAAAGGATGAGGAAGAGCGCGAGGCGAAAATCCGGCGGGATCGCGGTAACTCCTCGCATGTTCCTCCTGGCTTCATGTTTTGAGTTAGCGAGTCAGGCTCAGAGATCCTCGTTCTTGTGTTGACCGGAGACTTTGTTCCCGGAAAACACCACGCAGCCGTCCAGCTTCGCGCCGCTGGTGATGTGACCTCCGGGCCAAACGACGGAGTCCTTCACCTCGGCCTCGCTTTCGACAACGGCCCCGGGACCAATGATGGAGCGTTCGATGATGGCCTTCGATGAAATGACCGCATCGGGGTGAATGGCGGGCCCGAGATCGAGATCACGGTGGGCCTGAAGGTAGTTGGTGCGATCTCCAAGATCCATCCACACGCCCTCATCGAGGATGACCGCGCCGAGTTTCTCAGACGCAGCAAGCTCCAGAAAGGCAGGGATCACCGAGATCTTCTCATCTGGGGGGATCATCTCGAGGAATTCCGGTGAAATGCAATAGATGCCGGTGAAGACGTGGGTCCCAGGTGCGCGGCCGAGTTTCTCGCGGATGTCGGCTACAAGGGTCCCTGTCGGGTCGAGCGCGAGATGTTTTGCGTCTCCCTCTGAGCGGACCGCCAAGGTCACAGGAAGCCCGGAGGCCTGATGCGCGTCGATGAGGCGTCCGAGTGGAAGGGTGGAAAAGATGTCGCCGTTATGGATCAGCAGGGGCTCGTTTCCGATCCACGAAGCGATGTTTTTCAGGCCTCCACCGGTCTCAAGGAGGATGGACTCGTGAAAGAAATCGACAGAGAACTCCGGGCTGGAAATCCCGGAATGCGGGTGCTTCCAAGCTTCGGGCAAATGATGGGTGTTGATCGCGAAGCGGGAAATCCCAGTGGCCCGGCAGGCCTCAATGGCCCAGGCGGCCAAGGGGCGATGAAACAGGGGGATCAGGGGTTTCGGCAGACGATCAGTCAATGGACGGAGTCGGGTGCCGAGTCCGGCGCCGAGGATGAAGGCCTGATTCACGTGCCGGATTTGCCGGAAGCGGTCGGGTCCTGGCAAGCCCCGGCTGGCAATGGCGGGTGAAAAACCGGCGGATCTGGAACGCGTTGGACGCCGCATGAAGTCCGCCATCCCGTTCACCCTTCTCATCGCAAAGCCCAATACCACAGCTTGTCGTGATCTTGTCTGCCGCGCATGGCGAACCAAAACCGAAGGCGCTACCGATGACCAAGGGCGCTTCAACACAAGAAGTCACTGCGGACTCAACGTGATGCGGGCGTGGAGGTGGAGGCCTGGAAGTCCAAGCTGTCTCATTCAACACTCAGGACAACTCCGCCGTGTGGCAGGTGATGCGCTGAGCTTATGCCGGGTCTTGGAAACCCCCAATCGTGTCTTTCTGAATCACGAACTCGGGAGATCCAGAAGCGCGGCATTGCTTCGCACCACTCGGTTCCCGTCACGCACGCATCAAAGGGATTGAACGGCTCCAGAACGATGCATGGTTATCCAAGAAGTGTTGCTCGACCTCAGGCCGGGCGCATGAAAGCCTCGCGGCCCAGCGAACGTAACGCATCCCCTCCTTCCTATGACAAAGCTCATCCCCGGCATCCTGACGGCCCTCGGTGTTTACGCCGCCGCGAATCCTGCTGACCTCAGTTACACGAAATACGCTGGCAACGACCTCACTCCGTCACCCGCCTGCCTTTCCGCTGCGGCCACCGGCGAGGTCTATGTGGGCGTTGATCTCCTGGGCTCACTTGGCAAGGGTCCCGGCATGGGTCGGATTGTCCGCTTGGTCGACACCGATCACAACGGCACAGCCGACACGCATACCGTCTTTGCGGAGATCGACAACCCACGAGGCCTGATCGCGTCGGGAGACAAGCTCTTCGTCCTCCACACCGTGATCCCGAAGGACACCGGCGTCCTGACCGGCATGCACCTCTCGGTCCTCGAAGACAAGAACCACGACGGCCTCGCGGACGGCCCACCCAAGATTCTCGTCCACGACATCTCCGTCGCCAAGCACAACCAGGACCGCGGCGCCGACCACACCACCAACGGCATCCGGATGGGCATCGACGGCTGGATCTACATCGCCGTCGGCGACTTCGGAATGGTCAACGCCAAGGGCAGCGATGGAACCACCCTCACAGTACTCGGAGGCGGCGTCCTCCGCGTCCGCCCGGATGGCAGCGAACTGGAAGTTTACACCCACGGCACCCGCAACATCTACGACGTCGCCATCGACCCGTTCATGAACATCTTCACCCGTGGCAACACCAACGATGGCGGCGGCTGGAATGTCCGGTTCATCCACCACATCCAGTCCGGCGAGTACGGCTATCCGGTCTTGTTCAAGAATTTCACCGATGAGATCCTTCCGGCTCTGGAGGACCTCGGTGGGGGATCCGGCACCGGCTCGCTCTTCCTTGATGAGTCCACCTGGCCTGAGAAGTACAACAAGAATCCGATGATGTCCGACTGGGGACGCAACCAGGTCTTCATCCACCGACTCACCCCTGACGCGGCCTCATTCACCCAGAAGCCCGAGGATTTCATCGGCCTGTCCCAACCGACCGATCTCGACGTGGACGGCTCCGGCCAGCTCTACATCGCCGCTTGGGAAGGTGCCGGATACAAGGGCAACCCCGCACGCGGCTTCGTGCAACGCGTCGTGCCGAACGGCTGGACCTACAAGCCCTTCCCCGATCTGGGCAAACTCTCCGCCGAGGCCTTGGTCAAGGGCCTCACCGTCGAAAGCGCCACCACGCGCCTGGCTACCCAGCAGGAGATTCTGAACCGCAGCGACAAGGCCGTGGCCCCCGCCATCCTCGCTATCGCCCAGGACAGCAAGAACTCACCCGCCGTCCGTGTCGCCGCAGTCTTTACCTACAAGCAGCTTCTTGGTGCCGCCGCGAACACTGCCCTGCTGAAACTCGCTGACGATTCCGTAATGAAGGAATTCGCGCTTCGTGCCGCTGCGGACCGTCTGAAACAGAACGCCGACCTCCCGCTGGAGCCTTTCCAGAAAGCACTCGCCAGCTCCGCGCCACGGGTGCAGGCCGTCGCCGCCGTGGCACTCGGCCGCATCGGAAAGAAGGAGGCCGCCAAGGCCCTCCTTTCGGTCGCCGTCCCGCCACCTTCCAAAGCCCCTGCCGCCACCGTTCCGAAACCGCCGCTTTTCGAGAGCCAGAAGATCTCGGGCACCCAGACGGCCGAAATCGAGATCAGCCTCGTCGGGGTCAACAACCTCTACCTCGTCGTTGATGAGGGCGGCAATGGCAACGGCGGCGATCACGCCGGCTGGTTCGACCCCATTCTCACCAATCGCGATGGCAAGGAAGTCCCGCTGACCCAGCTCAAGTGGAAAAGCGCCACCCAAGGTTGGGGCAAAACACTCATCAACAAGAACGCCAATGGCGAAGCCATCGTGCGGGCTGACGGGAAGCCGCACACCCAGGCCATTGGAACCCACGCCCAGTCGGTCATCCACTTCGTGATCCCTGGTGCCATGCAGAAGCTCAAGGTCACCGCCGCACTTTGCTCCTCCAAAAATGCCGACGCGGTCGTAGCGTTCAGAATTCTCTCCGAGCCACCCGCTGAGGCAGGCAAGTCAAGCGAAGGCCCCCACGCCACCCCGAATCCGGCCGTCATCATCCCGCACCTGGCCGTCCACTCCCTCGTCACCCTCAAAGCCATCGATGATTGCCTTGCCGCCATCGACAGCCCCAGCCGCGATGGCGCCCTCCGCGCGCTTCATCTCATGCATGCGCCGACCACCGTCGACGGCCTGCTCTCCAAGCACGCATCGGCCCCTGATCCGGTCTTGAAAAACAAGATCCTCACCACCCTTGCCCGTCTCTACACCAAGGAGGCTCCTTACGATGGCTCCTGGTGGTGGGGCACCCAGCCCGACACCCGCGGACCCTACTACAAGCCGATGCGCTGGGAAAAATCCGCGGACATCGAGAAGCGTTTCCGTGATGTCTGGGCCACCGCCGACGCCACCCAGAAGGCCTTCATCACCGCCCTTGCCAACAAGCACCGCATGAACCTTGAAGGCATCGGCGAAGTCGAGAAGACCGGCGGCAAGAAGGAGAAAACCATCGGCGAGGACTCCATCGAGAACGTCATGCTCGCCCTCGACAAGCTGAAGGGCGATCCCGCCAAAGGTCGTGAACTGATGAAAACCCAGGCCTGCATCGCCTGCCACAGCATCGGAGAGAACGACCCGAAACGCGGCCCCGAACTCAACAAGATCGGTGCCTCCCTCAACCGCGAAGCCATCGCTGAAGCCATCCTCAAGCCCGATGCCGGCATCGCGAAGTCCTGGGTCGACGTCACCACCAAGGATGGCACCACGCTGCAAGGCACCTTGGTCGAGAAGTCAGAGACCCAGGTCGTCGTCCGCAACATCGCTGGAATCCCCACCACGCTGAAGGCCGCCGATGTCAAGGACGTCAAGCCATCGGCCTCCACCCTGATGGGCCCCCATCTGCTGGACGCGCTGACGATGGATCAATTCGCCGACGTCATTTCCTACCTCCATTCTCTGAAGTGAGGGGGCTCATCCGCTCGCTCACCTTGCGGCATTCCAGTCGCTGAGGAACATCTGCCACTCCTTTCTCCACCCGGCTTGAACGCCATTCACCTTGGCGATCCAGCTGGGGTGGAAGGCCGAGCCGGCGAGGGGAAGCCGTTTCCCAGCGGCCCTGCGCTTGGCCAACGGCGGGTCTTGATCCGGCGAAGTGCGGGCCAGAAACCTGTCCACGAGTTCGGCGAAGCGGGTTTCGAGAGATTGCGGGTGCTCGACGCCTTTGGGTTGGTGGAGCTCAGCTATTGGAGGTGCACGTGGCATCTCTGACTTCGTCATTTTTCCCTGACTCCTCGATCTGAAAAAAGGGCGAATGGTTTTGACCATCCGCCCTTGTCATGTGCGCAACCAAACTCAGGGAAAGATCACTAGGTCACCTCGTGACTGATCTTCAATTTGTCTGTTCCCATATTGTTGGGGGAACCGGGCCGACAGAACTGCTTCAGAGGCCATGGTGTGGCATTCAGCGTTGGAAATTTTCGCACAATGTTGGACACCGTTGCGCTCCCTTCTCGGCCCCCTTTCTCCCGGGCCGCGAAGCACATCCCGTGTGGCCGGAGGCAATTCGATCCCTGCGTCGCTTGTTTGCCAGACGGCTTCCGAAGGGCGCAGAACGTCTGTTGGGCGGACCACTGGGAGCGGCTGCGCGTTGACATTCGCCATGCCGTTCGACTCACTTGCCCATGCATCGTCGTCTGGAAATTCAAGATCGCCAGCTCGTCGAGATCGAGTCCGAGGACGCGCGCATCCTGCTTTACATCGATCCCTCCGAAGAAGAGCGGCAATACCTCGTCGATTGCCTTGGCATCGACCGCCACACGCTCGCTTCCTCGCTCGATCCCAATGAACTGGGTCGAGTCGAGTTCGAGCCTGAGCACGCCGCCATCATCATCAAGCGGCCCAAGCAGTATTGCGCGGAGGACAACTTCTACTTCAAAATCAACTCGGTGGGAATGTTCCTGTTCGCCGACCGGCTTGTCCTCGTCGTCGCGGAGGACAATCTCCGCTTCGAAGGCAAGCATTTCCGCCAGCTCAGCAGTCTGCGGGATGTCGTTTTGAAGATCATCTATCGGTCGATCTGGCACTTCGAGGAGCACCTCCAGGTATTCAACATGATCGCCGAGCAACTTGAACACAAGGTGAACCAGTCGATGGAAAACAAGCACCTGCTCCACATGTTCACGCTGGAGAAGAGCCTGGTGTATTATCTCAACGCCATCGGCAGCAACGGCCGCGTGGTCGAGAAACTCAAGGCAACCGGTGCGCGCCTGCGTTTCACGGTGGAGGACGGCGAGTTGCTCGATGATCTCACCATCGAGAACGCCCAGTGCCAGGAAATGGCCACCACCTACAGCCACGTCCTATCAAGCCTTGTCGGCGCGCGGGTGAGCGTGGTCAGCAACAACCTCAACGTGACGATGAAGCGGCTGATGCTCGTGACCATCGCCCTGATGGTGCCCACCGCAGTCTTCAGCATCTTCGGCATGAACGTGCGACTGCCGATCGAGGAAGCCCACGGCCATCCCGGCTTCTGGCTGATCCTTGCCATCGCGGGGGCGTCCGCCGCCGCCGTCTTCGCCATGGCGCGCTGGATGAAATGGTGAGGATTCCACTTGCGGGAGTGCAGGCCATGACCATGAAGCTCCCGGCAGACATGCATCAAGATCCTGACGGCCACGAAGCGGAGTTGGAGAGGGCTTGAACGGAGTTCAATCGTGGCCGTGAATTCGTTCTCCCTGTGCGATCCGACGACTCTCAACCGCTTTGGAGATAATGGCGTCTCCGTCAGTTCCCGCCGATCCGACAAACCGCCGCCAATAGGCTGAAGACAGACCACCCAACCTACGGCAAAAAAGGCCTGTTCGGAGATCTTCTGATATCCTCCCGATCTCGGGGGAATTCATCGTTTGGTGAGCCGTAAACATCGACGGGGACCCAAACCACCACCCGGAATTGGAAGGATGCATCTCAGGATTCTTCAAACGAAGGCCGTAGACAAAAGAATCTGTATCTCGAAGAAAGGAAAATCTTTTCCCCACATCTTTTCTAACACTTATCTCACGTTCACGAAACCGGCCCACTGATTCACAGCGCGGCATGCTTCTTGAGATCCGCCAGG
>JAIYDT010000598.1 GCA_027487355.1 Verrucomicrobiaceae bacterium | reverse complement strand
TCCAGCGCGCGCTTCAGCTCGTCCTTTTTCTCGAGTCGAAAGGCCAGCTCGGCCAGCCGCAATCCGGCAGCTTCGGTCTTCTCCTTGGCCGCGAGTTCCGCGCACTCGTCGTAGGCCTGCTTCAGTTTCATCGACTGCTCCAGCAGCCCGATCCGCTGCCAACGCACCGCCGTGTCACCGGGCGAGCGCTTCATCACTTCGGTTAGCACCTCAAGCGCCTCGTCCGCTTTCCCTGCCGCCGCCAAGGCCTGCGCACTGGTCCTGCGGAAACTCAGCCTCGCGGGACTCGCCTCGGCTCGCGCGCCGATCCAGGCTGCCCAGCCGGTCGTATTTCCCCGCTGCCGATGGGCCTGCTCCGCGCGGGCCAGCGACTCACGCTCCAACCAGGAATCCTCGGCGGAAACCTCCAGCACCGCCGCCAGTTCGGTCATCGCCTCGTCAAATCGCTGCGAGCCTAACAGGAGTTCGGAACGCCGGAGGGTTGCCATCGCCTTGCCATAGGCATCGGCGGTCGCGTCCCGCCATTTCCCGCAGAAATCGAGGGCGAGTTCGATTCGACCCTCGCGACGCGTCAACTCAGTGAGATCCTCCAACAGACCTGTATCGCCAGGAGACATCGCCACCGCCTTGGTCCAATGCGCGAGCGCCTCGTCGATCCGCTCGGCACGAAGACAGGCCAGGCCTGCGAGTTTCAGGGCCTCCGACCGCTGGGGATCCGCTTCAGGAACCGTTAGAGCATCCTTCTCCGCAGCCGCGAAATCCTTGGCCGCCATCCGCAGCTTGGCCGCTTCCAGGTCGAGCCAAGCGGAAGGGGTCTGCTTGCGCGCCTTGTCAAAGGCCTCCAGGGCCTGCTCGGTTTTTCCTGCCGCCAGCCAGGCACGACCGAGCGTCGCCCAGGCTCCGGGCTCCTTTGCCTCGGCGCGGGACAGCAGTTCCTTTTCCAGATCCTCGACCGAGCGCTCCTCCAGCCAGGCATCCCTGAACCGATCAAACAAGGCCGCGCTTTCGGGGCGTTTCATCAGCGCCGCATGATAATCGGCTGCCTTCTCGGGCATTTGCCCCGCCCAGACAGGAATCATTCCGAGCAACGTCAGCAGACCCATGGTTCGCATGCTTCCTGCATAACAGCCCCGACACGCAACATCACGTGAAATTCAGGTGAATTCACGCCATCACCCGCTGGAAAAACCCGAACGCTCCCGCCGTCGAAGCTCCGAAGCAGTTGCCCAGACGATGTGGAATGTGGGCAATCGTCAAGATGATGGGAGGCTTGCGGGCGGAGAGTCGGTCAAGGCCCGCACACTCAGAACCCTGCGATCTCGCTATCGGTCAAGGCCCGCCAGGCTCCGGGCGCGAGATCCTCCGGCAAGGCGAGTCCTCCAATGCTCTCGCGATGCAACGAAGTCACCCGGTTGCCGATGCGGTGAAACATGCGCTTCACCTGATGATAGCGCCCCTCATGCAAGGTCAGCCGCGCCTCATGACTGGACAGGATCTCAAGCTCGGCGGGGAGGGTTGTTAGATTCTCGGTGTGAAAATGAAAGCCCTCGGCGAAAGCCTGAATGGCGGACTCCGGGATCGGATCACGGGTTGCCACCCGATAGACCTTGGGGACCTTTTTCATAGGGTCCATCAACCTCTTCGACCAGCGTCCATCATTCGTCAGCAACACCAGGCCGGTTGTGTTCCGATCCAATCGACCCACCAGATGAAGGCTCTCCCGATCGGGATCCTCAATCAGATCGATCACCGTCCGGTGTTCCGCATCCCGCGTGGCACTGACCACACCGGCCGGCTTGTTGAGCATCAGATGAATCAAACGCTCGGCCGGGCGGATTTCGATCCCATCGACCGCGACCCTCGAAAAGCGATCCACCTCGAGATCGATCCTGAGCACGGGCACCCCATCCACGGTCACGCGACGCGCCACCACCAACTCGCGGGCCCTGTTTCGTCCCATCGAGTCATGTTTCGCGAGGAGACGGTCGAGCTTCATGGACAGGATCATTCCGGCCAATTCCGGAGAACGGCTGTCTGATCGATCCCTCCGCGAAATGCAATCCGCCAATCGGTCCGATGTGGCACCTGTCGCTTCACGCCGGGAATCTATCGTTTGACAATTCCCTCGAACCCCCGACCTTGCGGAAAGGAAGCGCGTGCGGAGTCAAGTTCGTTCCGGGTTCCAGCCGATCAGATGAGCTTGTTGGATCCAGAAACCATCCGCAAAAACCTGCCCCCATGGGTCATGTTGATGCTGGGGTTGCTTGCCCTCAATGCGCTCGCTCCTGCCCCTGCAAGAGCCAGAAAATTCGATCCATCTGAGACGGCCGGGCTGACCATCAAGGACGACTGTGCTTCCACCCAGAGCCGGGCCACCGACACGACCGATCTTCTATCTCCTGTCCCGTTGATGAAGGCAGGACTCATCCTTTCCGTCTGCAGGATTCCGGTCATGGAATCTGAAGGTGATCTGCCGCTGAACTCATCACCGAATGGTGAGGTCCGTGGAAGAGCTCCACCCTCTGAAGCAGTCGCCTGACGCCCAAGGATGAAGAATCCTGCGGGCTTCTTCCCACCCCAGTCACCTCAACTGCGGTGGTCGCGGTGTTCCCATTTGGCTGCTGGCCTCTTACTCCCCAGCAGAGGTTCGTCTGCTCCCGTTCAGCCGATCAACATCGGTGAACCTTGTTCCCTTTTCATCAACTCCATGAAACCATTTCCATCAAACTCACTCTGTTTCTCCACCCCGAACCTCCCGGTCCGGATTCCTTCCCCCCCCCTTCATCTCGCACTCCCATGATCAGCTGGCTTTTCCCAAAAATCATCGGCGGCAAGAACGAGCGCGAGGTGAACCGAATCCGCCCCACTGTGGCGCGGATCAACGAGATCGAGAAAGCGCTCCAACAGGAACCTGTCGGAAAGCTCCACGATCTAACAAACGGCTGGCGACTCGACCTTTCCCGATACCATCCGCTCGATGCCCCTCCCCGATCCCAGCTCGCAGGCCTCGACAAAGACGGGCTAACAAAAGCCTCTGCCGCCATTGAGGCACGCTTCGGCCTCCTGAGAAAGGAGTTCCCTTCCCTGCCGACGAAAGTCGAAGCCACGCTCGCTGCCATCGAATCCGCCAAAGGCGCGTTTCATGAAATCGAGGGCCGTTTCTCGAAATCGCGAGCCAAGTACCTTGAGAAGATCCTGCCCGATGCCTACGCCGTCGTCAAAAACGCGGCGCGACGCCTCACCGGAACCGAGGTCCTCGTCAATGGCCATCCCCTCGAATGGCGGATGGTCCACTTCGACGTGCAGCTGATCGGCGGCATCGCCCTCCATCGCGGCATGATCTCGGAAATGCAGACCGGCGAGGGCAAAACCCTTGTCGCCACCCTGCCCGTCTTCCTGAACGCCCTCACCGGCCTCGGGGTCCACGTCGTCACGGTCAACGAGTACCTTGCCAGACGCGACTCCGAATGGATGGGGGCCCTGTTCCGCTTTCTCGGGCTGAGCGTCGGCTGCATCGACAACCAGATGGGACCATCCGAGCGGCGGGCTGCCTACGCCTGCGACATCACCTACGGGACCAACTCCGAGTTCGGCTTCGACTATCTGCGCGACAACGGCATGGCCCGCACCCGCGAGGAGCAGGTCCAGCGCGGCCATCACTTCGCCATCATCGATGAGGTGGACTCCATCCTCATCGACGAAGCGCGAACTCCCCTGCTCATCACCGGAGCCGCGCCGCAGTCCAGCCGACCCTTCGAACTTCATCGGCCACTGGTCGAGAAGCTCGTCCGTCATCAGACGGAACTCTGCAACCAATTCGCCGCAGAAGCGAAGAGGCTGCTCAAGGAGGGCGATGAAAAAGCCGCCGGTCTCGCTCTCTTCAAGTTGAAGCTCGGCCAACCGCGCAACCGGCAGTTCCTGCGTCTGATGGAGAATCCGGAAATTCGCCGACTGTTGGAGAAGACCATCCTTTCCTTCCAGCACGGAGCCTTTCAGAAGGACGTCTTCAAGTTGAAGGAAGAGCTCTACTTCGTCGTGGACGAGAAGAGCCGCGTCGCCGATCTGATGGAAAAGGGCCGCAGGCACTTGTCACCGGACGAGCCTGATTCCTTCACTCTAACAGACATTCGCCCGGGCCTGGCGGCCATCGAGGCCGATCAGTCACTCGGTCAGGAGCAGAAAGCCCTCGCCCGCCGGGAACTGGCCAGCCGCATGGACGCGCAGGCTTCGAGGATTCATGTCATCTCGCAGTTGCTGAAGGCCTACTGCCTTCACGAACGCGATGTCCACTACGTCGTCCGGGACGGCAAGGTCAGCATCATCGATGAAAGCACCGGCCGCGAAATGGAAGGCCGCCGCTGGTCGGACGGACTGCATCAGGCCGTCGAGGCCAAGGAACGGGTCACCATCGAGGAGGAGAACCAGACCTTCGCCACGATCACCATCCAGAACTACTTCAGGCTCTACGACAAGCTTGCAGGCATGACCGGCACCGCCGAGACCGAGGTCGCCGAGTTTCATGATATCTACAAGCTCGATGTCCTGCCGATTCCGACCAACACGCCGAATCTCCGCATCGACGACAATGACCAGATTTTCAAGACGCGACGTGAGAAGTACAACGCGGTGATCGAGAAGATCTCGAAGGCGCACGCGCTGGGTCAACCCGTGCTCATCGGCACCGCATCCGTCGAGGCCTCGGAGACCCTCTCGCGATTGCTCTCGAGGGCCTCGATTCCCCACACCGTGCTCAACGCCAAGCAGCACGAGCAGGAGGCGGAAATCGTTTCCCTCGCCGGCCGGCGCGGAGCCGTCACGGTTTCCACCAACATGGCCGGTCGCGGCACCGACATCAAACTCGGCGAAGGCGTCGCCGAACTTGGCGGGCTCTTCGTCATCGGCACCGAGCGCCATCCCTCGCGCCGTGTGGACCGCCAGCTCCGTGGGCGATGCTCGCGACAGGGCGACCCCGGGCGATCCCAGTTCTTCATCTCACTCGAGGACGACCTGATGCGCAATCATGCCTCGCCCGAACAAATGGCCGCGATGATCGAGCAGGCGCGGAAATCCGGGAAACCCTCGCCGATCGGGAGCCTGATCGAGGCCGCCCAGAGAAGGGTCGAGCAGCGCGATTATCTCGGTCGCAAGCAGGTGCTGGATTTCGACGACGTCATGAACCTCCAGCGCGAGATCGTTTACGGCTATCGCAACGAGGTCCTGACCACGGAGGATACCCGACGCCTGGTCCATGGAATCATTGGAGAGACGCTTCAGGCGCAACTCCAAGAACTGGGCGCCGAATGGGGGCCTCAGGCACTTGATCCCGAACGACTGCTGCGCTGGGCCCACGATCATCTGCCCACCCGCGTGGAGCTGGAGGAACTGGAAGGTCGGAACCTGGATGCGATCTCAGATATTCTAACAGAAAAGGTCTGCGGCGACTATGATTCGCGGGTCCGCCATGTGCCTCAGGAAATCCTGGAGCGCGAGGAGCGTCGCCTGATTCTTTCGGCCATCGACCAAGCCTGGCGTGAGCATCTGACCGACATGGATGAGCTCCGGGACGGCGTCTATCTCCGTGCCCAAGGACAGAAGGATCCGCTGGTGGAATACAAGAACGAGGGTTTCGCGCTGTTCAACGAACTCATGGAATCCATCCGCCGGGACAGCTTCAACTTCCTGTTCCGGACCGCCGTGCAGCTCGAGGTCGGGTTTCCTCCCAAGCAGTCGGAGCCGATCCTGAGCGTTTGAAGACAGGCGGGTGGTTCGCTCAGCGGATCACCCGTCCCAACAAGCCGATCATCTGCTCGGCGGCCGCCTTGCCGGTTTCGAGCACCTCATGGTGGTCGAGGGCATTCGCGGTGATGCCGGCCGCCCAGTTGGTGAGACAGGAAAAGGCAGCGATCTTCAGGCCCAGTTGGCGGGCCTGGATCGCTTCCAGCACGGTGCTCATGCCGACAGCATCTGCCCCAAGAGTGCGGAGCATGCGGACCTCTGCCGGGGTTTCATACTGCGGTCCCCGTAGTCCGGCATAGACCCCTTCGTGCAGCACGGTGCCGCTTTCCCTCGCCGCAGCGCGAAACGTGGCCCGCCACTCGGGATCGTAGGTTGTGGTCATGTCAATGAACGCCGGACCGGAGAGCGGGGTGGTGCCGGTGAGGTTGAGATGATCGGAAAGCATCATCCACGATCCCGGCGCGAAGTCCGGATTCAGCGTGCCGGCGGCGTTGGTGAGGATGATCCGATCAATCCCCTCCTGAGCCATCCAGCGCACGCCGGCCGTGAGGGTGCTGGCATCATGGCCTTCGTAGAGATGGACGCGACCCTGCATCACGATCACGGGCGCTGCGCCGAGTTTCCCAATCAGGAATCGACCGGCATGCCCCGGCACAGAAGAGACCGGTAGGCCCGCTTCCGCGAACCCGACGGTTTTTTCCACTTCCACGGCATCCGCGAGCGGGCCGAGTCCGGAGCCTAGGACGATGCCGGTCATGGGAATCAGGCGTTCATGAGGGCTTCGATCTCATCGGCCTCGATCGGGATCTTGCCCATGAGATCGAAGTTCTCGTGCTTGCCAATGAGGACATCGTTTTCAAGGCGGACGCCGAGGCCCTCTTCACGGATGTAAATGCCGGGCTCGATGGTGAAGACCATGCCCTCGGCGAAGGGTTCATTCGGCGGAGCGACATCGTGGACGTCGAGCCCCATGTGGTGGGACGTGCCGTGCATGAAATACTTGCGGACCAGCGGCTTGTCCGGTCCCTGCTCCTTGGCCGCCTTGGCATCGATCAGGCCGAGTCCGACAAGTTCGCCCTCCATCAGCTCGACCACCTGCTTCTGATACTCCATCGGCGTGTTGCCGGGGCGCAGCAGCTCATTTGCTCCACGCAGAACGCGCAGCACGGCGTCATAAACCTGCCGTTGGCGGGCGCTGAAGCGGCCACTGACCGGGATCGTCCGGGTCAGGTCAGAAGCCCAGCCACCATACTCGGCGGCCACATCAAGAAGAACGCAATCGCCCGCCTGACAAACCTTGTCGTTTTCCACATAGTGAAGCACGCAGGCGTTCTTTCCGCCCCCGATGATCGGTCCGTAGGCAAATCCCCGCGAACCGCGGCGGACGAATTCATGCAAAAGTTCGGCCTCGATCTCCCACTCCCCCACTCCAGGTTTCACAAACCCCAGCAGGCGGCGGAACCCTGCCTCAGTGATGTCACAGGCCTTCTGGATCATGTCGATCTCGACCGGGTCCTTGGTCATGCGGAGTTGATGCATCAGAGGAGCAAGCCGCTCGTAGCGGTGCAGCGGGTAGCGGACCTGGCACTGCTTGATGAACCGATCGTTGCGGGTCTCCACAATCACGGCGGCCCGAAGGTGCTCGTTGGTCGGCAGATAGATGTTGTCCGCCTGGGGCACCAGAGTGTGGAGCATCGACTCAAAGGAGCTCGACCACTCGATCCGCTCGATCCCGGTGGCGGCGCGGGCCTGCTCCTTGGTGAGCTTGTCACCTTCCCAGATGGCGATGAGTTCACTGGTTTCCTTCACAAAGAGGATCTCCCGCTGCTTCGGATCCTTCGCGTCCGGCATCAGCACGAGAACGGTTTCCTCCTGATCGACTCCCGTGAGGTAGAACAAATCGGCATTCTGCTTGAAGGCCATCGATCCGTCCGCGTTGGTCGGGTAGATGTCGTTGGCATGAATGATCGCGATGCTGTTCGGCTTCATCAGCAAACGCAGCCGGTCTCGATTTCGGACAAAAAGTTGGGGGTCGATTGGTTCGTAACGCACGGGATGGATGCAAGCGAAACCCTGA
>JAIYDT010000210.1 GCA_027487355.1 Verrucomicrobiaceae bacterium | reverse complement strand
GGGGCCTCACCGCCCCCGGCTCCTCCGCCACCTTCAAGCTCTACGCACAGACCGAACAAGGCAACGAGCGCGGCAGCAACGCAGTGACCGTGACCAGGCCAGTGGGGTGAGCGGGGCTTTCCGGCAGCCGAGCGTCAAAGAGCACGCACCCCTATCAGCGAGGGCGAGCGTCGATCACGGGGTTGAGGTTGAAACAACGGAAGGTCATGTAAACAGGGCGGCTGATAGGGGTTGCTGTGTCTCGACTTGTTCGCCGTTCTTTTTGATTTTGGGGATTCTCGTCTCAGCAGCCATGCAGATCCATCATGAATATGGCTGCGAGAGTGATGGCAGCTCCAATTGGTGGCATTCCTATTACGCTTGGCAACATATAGGAGTAGCGAACGTCGGGACGCCATCGATGAATAATCACAGCAATCACTGCTCCAACAACCATTAGGATACAGCAAGCTGATGGGCATCCGATGAAGGCAATCCACAACGCTCCCCAACTCCGATCCTGCCAAGCGAAACAGAGCGCGGTAAGGCATAGTGCTACTGTTGCGATCAAGGTCCAAAGTCTGAACCTGCCCCCAATGAGCTTGGCGCTGGGATCTCCAACGGTATGTGAGGAAACTTGAACCATTGCGGCTAAGGAATGAATTTTCTGGCGAACAGTGTTTATTCTCCCACTCGGAGCTGGATATCTAACGGTTTTTTGGTGGGCTTCGCGATTGTGAGATGATCTCTGGAAATGCTTGGTTGTCAATGCGGCGCTTGTGGAAGCTCCAGGTCTTTCGGGCCTCGGAAATTGATTCGATTTTCCTGATGGCTTGGCTAGCTGTGACGATTGGATCTAGGCGCTTTGGAATCGCTGATTTTTTGGAACTTGAAGAAGGTTGTTCGGAAGAATCCCCCTGAAGGGCGGAACTACGAACGGTGAGGGTAGAGAAGAGGGATTTACGATTGAGGATTTTTGATTTTGGATTTGGGGAAGAGCGCTCCTGAGGCTCAATCCTGCATGGCGGCGAGTTCGTCTTTCACCATCCGCGAAAGCTCGGGGGGGCCGAGGACCTTCGCTTGTCGGCCGAAGCTCAGGACCCAGCGCAAGACTTCCTCCAGTCGGCCGACTTCGAAGCGGACTTCGACCCGGCTGCCCTTGGCGTTCAGGGCGGTGATTTCCTGGCTGGGATGCCAGCGGCGCTCCGTCGCGAGCTGCGCGGCATAACCGATCAATTCCACGCGGACGAGGTGCCGGGTGCTGTCTCCAGCGACGCTCCACACGCCAAATGAGCGGGAGAGGTGGTCGCGGCCGTTGAAGTTGATCGGACGCTCGAAAGTTTTCGTCGTCACTTTCAGTCGCGTCAGACGAGGCAGGGCAAAGGTCCGAAGTTCGCCGCGTTCCAGGTCGTGGGCGATGAGATACCAGCCGCCCTCGACCTCGCCGAGATGATAGGGTCGCACGCGACGCGACTCGGAGGTGGGGGCTGCAAGTTTCCGGTAGGAAAAGGTGACTTCAACACGCTTGAGGACGGCGTCGGCCAGTTGTCCGAAGAGTTTCACATCGCGCGGCTGGGCTTCCACGGTCTTTCGGGAAAAGGCTTCATCGAGATCGCTCCACGAGAAGGAAACCCGGCCTTCGATGCCCTGGGTCAGCTTGGCAAAGACCTCGCGCATGGTGGCGGCGAGCGGGGTGTTTCTAACCGACTCGAGTGCGGTGCGCGCAAGGAAGAGCCCGGCCAACTGGTCGGCGGAGGTCTCGAAGATCGGAAAATCGCTGGTATCGCGGGTGTAGTGGAACCCATGCTGCACGGCATCGTAGTCGATCGGGAGGTCGAGCATGTCGCGCATGTAGGTGATATCGCGCTGGATGGTCTTCGGAGTTACTTCGAGCGAAGCCGCGAGCTGCGAGCAGTTCGGAAAGCCACCGGCGAGGATGGCTTCATGGATGCGGTAGATCCGGAACAGAGCGGGGCGGGTGGCTCCGGCTCGCCTGGGCGAGTGTTCCATGAGTTCGGCGACTGTTTCCCGGATCAGACGTGGCATGTCCGATACCCTGGGAAAGCAGTGGAATCTTGGCAAGACTGCGGAATGGGTTCCGAAGGGAGTTCGCTCGAAGGTTGGGGCGTGAGGGAAGGCCTGCGGGCGCGCCGGGTCGGAAGCGAGGGGCGATTTCAAGGGGGCGGTAGAGGCGGGGCACCTATGCCAGGGAACAAGCGCCGATCAGAAGGGGACTTTAACCACGGATGAAGAGGATGATCACGGATGAGAGAGGCGGGGCAGGGCGATTGGGAGGACAATTCGTCCCTCGATGAACGTCAGATCAAGCAATCCATCAAGAGCCCAAGTCTTCATCCTTGTAGATCCGAGTCATTTGGCAAAGTCGTTTGATTCAGCCGGTTCGTCCATGTCCGCTGCTCTCCCCTTGAGGTAAATCCATCTGAATGTTTTCCCTAATGGAGGAGCCCTGAAGGTTTAGGGCAAACTTGTTTCTTGGCATTGGAAGGCTCACGTCTAGTCTGCGGACGATTCGTTTCTCCATGGAGTCGCCCCTTGCAAAACTCGATACCCTCCAGGCGGTGGAACTCGCCGAGGGCGTGGAGATCCGCCTTCGCATCGCGGGGCCGGTGTTGCGGGCGAATGCCTATGCGATCGACCTGCTGATCCGGCTCGGCATCGTGATTGTGACGGGGATCTGCCTTTCCTTTGCTGGGCTGGCCATCGGCGAACGGGTGGCAGATGGCCTGATGCTGCTGATCTGGTTTTTCCTTGGCTGGTGGTATCCGGTGCTGTTCGAGGCCGGCAAACGCGGGGCGACCCCGGGCAAGCGCTCGATGGGCCTTCGTGTGGTCCAGCCGTCCGGAGCGCCGATCACGCTGGGGCAGTCGATCATCCGCAATTTCCTGCGCTTCATCGACGGCATGCCGGCCATCACTTACGGTTTCGGGCTGGTGAGTTGTCTGGCGACGAAACGTTTCCAGAGACTCGGCGACCTGGCGGCCGGGACGGTGGTGGTCTATGATCGTTTGCCACCGGAGCCCTCGATTGCCGCGCCGCCGCCGATGGGCTCAAGCCGCCCGCCGGTGGCACTGACGGCGGATGAGGTGAGGGCGCTGGGGATGTTCCGGGACCGGGCGGGTTTATGGTCGGAGGCAAGACGTTGTGAGATCGCCGATCATGCGGCGGTGCTCAGTGGAGCGAAAGGAAATGGCGGAGTGAGCCGGTTGATGTCGATGGCACACTGGCTGCAGGAGAAACGGGACTCATGACGGCGGGAGATTTCGAAAACAAGAACTCCGCACGCTGGGCGGAATACGAGGCGCTGGTGCGATCGGTCGAACAGGGCAAGCCGATGCCCGGTGTGGAGAATCTGCCGCAACGGTTTCGCGAGCTTTGTCTCGACCTCTCCCTGGCCCAGGCGCGGATGTATGGCATTCGGATTTCGGAAAGGCTCAACGCGCTGGTGATCCGCGGCTACAATCTGATCTATCGCCAGAAGACCGGCGGCTGGCAGGCGGTGGTGAGGATGGCGGCGGTGACGTTTCCGCAGACGGTGCGTCGGGAGTGGCGGCTTTTCTGGCTGTGCAGTGCGGTTTTCTGGATACCGTTCTTCGCCCTGCTGATCGCCGCGAAATACGATCTGACCTGGATCCAGTCGATCCTTGGCAGCAGCGGGATGGCGCGCATGGAGGAGATGTATGGCAGCGAGTCCGGCCAGATCGCGCACCTTCGATCCGCCTACGGCTCGAATTTCGGGATGTTCTGTTTTTATATCTACAACAACGTCGGGATCGACTTCCAGATCTTTGCTGGAGGCATGGCCGCGGGGGTGGGAACCTTGTTCTTCCTGTTGTTCAACGGCATCCACATTGGGGCGTCCGCCGGGTATGCCAACGCCGCCTGCGATCCGAAGGCGTTCTGGTCTTTCGTGGTGAGTCATTCCTCGCTTGAACTGATCGGCATGATCATTGCGGGCATGGCCGGGATGCGGGTGGGACTGGCGATTCTCTGGCCTGGTCGTCTGCCGCGCGTGAGGGCGCTGGTGGAGGCTTCGAAGAAGTCGCTGCCACTGATCTACGGGGCAGCAGTGATGACTGCTCTGGCGGCTGTGGTGGAGGGTTTCTGGTCAGCCCTACCGATCCCCTCAGCCTGGAAGTATGCCTTCGGGGCCACGCTCTGGATGCTGCACGTGGTGTATTTTCTCCTGGCAGGAAGGCAGGCGCGGGATGCGGCTTGAGGATGTCACGGCGGAGATCCGTCCGCGCAGCGATTGGGAGGCGGTGGACCTTGGCTTCGCGATGGCGCGTCGCAGTTTCTGGCGCTGCCTGTCAGTCTGGTGGCTGGCTCTCCTGCTGCCGACCCTGGTGGGGATCGTCCTGCTGCGGGACCATGCCTTTGTGTTCGTGGTGTTGTTCTGGTGGTGGCGGCCGGTGGCGTCGCGGATGGTGCTGTTCGAGTTGAGTCGGCGGCTGTTTGGAGAGGCACCGACCTGGCGGCAGATCTGGAAGGAGATCCCAAGGGCCTGGTCGCGGCGGTTCTTTTACCGGCTGGTGGGGGCGAGGTTCTCCCCCTGGGCTCCGGTGACGATGCCAGTGGAGGATCTGGAGGGCTTGCGTGGACAGGCCTATCAGCAGCGGGCCAAGCTGGTGATGAGGAGGGGCGAAAGTGCGGCCTTCCGGCTCACCCTTGGCGGCAGTCTCGCCTCGGTGTGGCTGATGCTCGGATTGCTCGGGATGGTGAACATGCTGTTGCCTGAGGGACAGGACGGGGTTTTCCAGGAATCCTGGCAGGCGATGAGGGCGGGTGAGTTGGGCGAGATCGGACAGGCAGGCAGTTGGATCCTCGTGGGTTGCTACCTGGTGGCCCTCTCGCTCACGGACATCTTCGTGACGGGCGGAGGATTCGGCATCTACGTGAACAGTCGTACTTGGATCGAGGGCTGGGACGTCGAACTCGCCTTCAAGCGGATGGCAAACCGGATCGGGATGTTGTCGAAGCTGCTGATCGCTTCCTGCTTCCTGCTGCTTCAATTGCCCTCCGGAGCCGTCGAGCGCTCGGCGGACGAGGTGATCCGCGAGGTGAAGGCGCATCCGGATTTCGAGGTGCAGAAGACCAAGGAGCCGGTTCCGGATGCCTCATCCTCCAGCGGCAGCAGCTCATCAGGCAGTTCGTCCGGTGGTTCGACGGGTGGCTCGTCAGGCAGATCGACTGGCGGCTCATTGGATTGGTTGTCCCTGCTGATGCAGGGATTCGGTAATGTCCTGCTGGTGGTTTGCATCGTGGCGGGACTGGCATTCATCGCCTGGCTGTTGTGGACCTTCCGCCATCTGCTGAGGGATCGGAGCGGCATCGATGGAGGTCCATCCGCAGGAGCGAAGGCCCGGGTGGTGATGGGCATGGAGGTGACGCCGGAATCGCTACCGGAGGACATCCCCGACACGGCTTGGCGTTGGTGGTGCGAGGGCCGTCGTCATGAGGCACTGGCATTGCTTTACCGCGGCGCGATCTCCCGCTCGATCGAACTCGCGAGGGTGGAGATCCTGGAATCCGATACCGAAGGTGATTGCCTCAAGCGGATCCGTGAGGCGGGCAGCAGGGCTCATCCCGCCTATTTCAAGGGACTGACAGGCTTCTGGCTGGGGCTGGCTTATGCGAAGAATTTCCCCGCCAACGAAGAGGTTCAGGGGCTTTGTCAGCAGTGGCCCTATGCAGAGAGGAGGCAGGCGTGAAATCCTGGTTCATCCTGATGATGGTGGCGCTTTCCGTGGGCTTCACGGGCTGCAACACCGAGTACAAGGAGGTCGAGACCGGCTACAAGGGACCGGCGCGGACCAATCCCTGGCTCGCGGCTCAGCGCTTTCTCAAGGACTATGGACGGAAGGTCGAGGTGCTTTCGTCGTGGCGTGCGCCCGCAGGGACGGACTCGACCTGGATCATCCCGAGTGGAATCATTTCAAACTCGCTCTTCGCGAAGCAGATCGACCGTTGGATGGAGGATGGAGGCCATCTGATCTGTCTGATCGACCACGCGGACTTCCGCGATGACTGGAATCTGGAAACGCCAGAGATGAAAATCGAGCCAGCCTTCAGGACGTTCCTCGATGGTCATGATATCACTCTGGAGCAGAACGGCAAAGGAGAGGTTGCGACATCGAGGGTGCGTCATCGCGGCAAGGACTTCGAGGTCGAGATGAAATCCTCCTGGCAATGTTCGGGGCCGAGAGGGGCGCTTGAAGGAATCACGACCGCCAGGCAGGGCAAGGGGCGCTTGACGATTGTGACCGACGCCCGCCCTTTCCGCAACCGGTGGATCGGCGACAAGCAGCACGCTGCGCTTCTCAAGGGCCTGGTGGATTCAAGCGATGATTTTGGCAGCGTCGTGTTTGTGCGCGGCGCGACGCTATCCTTGTGGAGCCTGTTGACGGAACGAGCGTGGGCGGTCTTGCTGGGACTCGGGTTGGTGATCGCGGTGTGGCTGTGGAAGAATCTCCGTCGCTTTGGCCCGATCGAGGCGGCCGAGCTGCCATCACCTTTGCGGGGGTATGATCATCACCTGGAGGCGCTGGGGGATTTCCAGTGGCGTTTGGATCGCGGTGCTTCCCTTTTGGCTCCGCTGCGCGAGGAGATTCTGGAACGAGGGAATCGTCTCCTGGCGCGGACGGGACGCCTGGATTCCGATGTCTTCGGGGTGTTCGCCGAATTGGCAGGCATCCCAAGGGAAAGGGCCGCGCGGGCGATGAGTGAGCCGGCTCCGCCCGATGCCTCGACCTTCACCCGGACAGTTTCCGACCTTCAACTCATTCTCAAGTCCCTCAACTGAATCCAAATCCTTCACTTATGTCAGAAGACTCCTTCATTCCTGTTGCGGCCAGTGCGCCTACCGCTCCGGCCATCGTTCGGGCGATCCGCAAACAAATCGGGCAGGTGATCCTGGGCCAGGACGAGGTGATTGACCAGGTCATCGCCGCCCTGCTTGCAGGTGGTCACGTTCTGCTGGAGGGCAAGCCGGGCCTTGGCAAGACCGCCCTCGTCGCCGCGCTGGCCCGGACCTTCGGGGGCGAGTCCGGGCGCATCCAGTTCACGCCGGACCTGATGCCGTCCGATGTGACGGGCTTCCGGCTGTTCGACATGAAGAGCCAGACCTTCCAGCTTCGCAAGGGCCCGGTCTTCACCAATCTTCTGCTGGCCGACGAGATCAACCGCGCGCCGGCCAAAACCCAGGCGTCGCTGCTGGAGGTCATGCAGGAGCGGCAGGTGACGATCGACGGTGAAACCATCCGCCTTTCCCCGCCGTTCATGACCCTGGCAACCCAGAACCCGGTGGAGCATGAAGGCACCTATCCACTTCCTGAAGCGCAGTTGGACCGTTTTTTGATGAAGGTGGTGATCGAGTATCCCGATCTGACGAATGAGTGCGAGATCGTGTCCCGTGCGGCGGCGGAGCGACCTGGTTCCGTCAGTGAGATCTCGGTGGTCTGTTCGCCTGCCGACATCGTCGCAGCGCAGGAAATGACGGCCGCCGTTCAGGCCGTGCCGGAGGTGGTGGCGTACGCGGTCGCCCTGGCGCGGGCCACCCGGGAGGCCCGCTCGGTCGCCCTTGGGGCAGGGACTCGCGGTGCGATTGCCCTGGTCCGCGTGGCCAAGGCTTATGCCGCCATGCAGGGAAGGGGATATGTCATTCCCGATGACATCAAGTCGGTGGCTCTGCCCGTCCTCAGACATCGCGTCCAGCTCACTCCCGAAGTGGCGATCAGCGGGCAGGAGATCGATGAGGTGCTGAAGGGGATCGTGGAGAGCGTCCCGGCGCCAAGGGGAAGAAATGACTAATTCCTAGATTGTAATGACTAATTCCTAAATACTAATGACTAATGAATAAATTCCTCCAAGATGTGATAAAATCCTTCATTGGGTTTTCATTATCTATCCCAATTAGTCATTAAGAAATTAGTCATTAGTCATTTCCTCCTCGTGCTTCCCACCAATTCCACTCTCGGTCTCACGCTGTTCTGGGCTCTTCTGGGTCTGGCGGTTTCGTGGTTTCCGGAGCAAAGCTCGACCTGGTGGCTGGTGGGAGGGCTGTTTGGGCTGGTGCTGCTTGTGGATGCGGTGCGCCTGCGGCTGAGGCCGCCTGTCGTGGTGACCCGGCGCTTGCCCGGACGGTTTGCGTTGGGGGAGCCTGGTGAGGTGAGGATCACGCTGGCGAATGCGGGTGGCGATCCGGTTGAGCTTCAGATGTTCGATGGTATTCCTGCCGGTGCCTCCGCACCGACGATGCCTTGGCAGGGAAGCGTTCCTGCGAACCGGGAGATCAAGGTTTATCATCCGGTCAAACTCATGGAACGCGGCGAGATGACCTTCAGTCCGATCCAGGTGCTGACACGATCCGACTGGTCATTCTGGAAACGTTCGACCTTTCATGGCGGGTCCGAGCAGGTGAAGGTTTATCCGAATTATGAGCCGGTCGTCCGATTTGCCCTGCTCGCCATGCAACATCGCGAGAGCCCTATGGGGATCGTGCGTCGTCCAAGGGCCGGGACGAGTCGCGAGTTCCAGCAGCTCCGTGACTATCGCGATGGTGATTCCTTCGCGCAGATCGACTGGAAAGCCACGTCGCGAAGGCAGTCACTGATCAGCCGGGCATATGAGGAGCAGCGAAACCAGTCGGTCGTCTTTCTCGTCGATACCGGCCGACGCATGAGGGCTACGGACGGCAAGCTGCCGCAGTTCGATTACTGTCTGAATGCGATGCTGCTGGTGTCTCATGTGGCGCTGAGACAGGGCGATCAGGTGGGGGTGCAGTCCTTTGGAGGGACCAACCGCTGGCTGCCGCCGATGAAGGGACTGCATGCCATGCCGGTGCTGCTGAATCATCTCTATGATTTCCAGACCACGCCGGAGCCGAGTGATTTCTCCGAGGCGGTCCAACAATTGATGGCTCATCAGCGGCGGCGTTCGCTGATCATCGTGCTGACCAATCTCAGGGGTGAGGACGGCAAGGAGTTGATCCCAGCCTTGCAGGTGCTGGCCTCGAAGCATCTGGTGCTCCTGGCGAGCCTGCGCGAGAGTTCGGTGGATGAGGCGAGGGAAAGCACGGTCGTCACATTCTCGGATGCACTGCGCTTCACGGCAGCGGATCGCTATGTGGCGGAGCGCCGCGAGGTGCTGGCGGAGCTTTCCGCGAGGGGGATCCTGACGCTCGACACCACCGCCCAGCTGCTGCCGATCTCCCTCGCGAACCGGTATCTCGACATCAAGGCGGCAGGTCGACTCTAAGAAGTTGTCTGAAGATTCCTTTTCCATGACGCAGGCGGCCATTCCAACGCTGAGTCGCAGGGGCAAGACGGGGTCGCGGAATTCAATTCATTGGGATTCGCCGACGAACGCAGCGCTCGCTTTGTGCGTCTGCGTTGGGAAAAAGCGGGCATGATCGAAAGTGTCGGATTTCAGGCAGCCTCCAGCAGCCACGATCCCCGACATCTCCGGCTTACGCGATTGCGGTATGGCGTCGATTGCAATCCATGCTAAGGTATCTTCGTTAGGGATAGCAGTGCCCCTTAGGGGGCCCAGGAGCGTCGGGAATAGGGACCTGACGCTCCTGGTCATCTCCCCGGTCGAGGAAGTGGCAGGCAGCCAGTCGATCAAGGATATTTCCATCCCCTCGTTTTATCGATGGCGTGAGACCGAACATCCCGCACCTACGCGATGACGGTATTCAAAGAGCCGGGTTCTTGGGGTAGTCTCTTTTTTGTAAGGGATAGCATCATCCTGCCCCTTGTGGGCCCGAGGGTGTCGGATTTAGGGACCCGGCACCCTCGGAAGCTCCGGGTCAGACTTCATTGTTGGCGGGTTGAAACAAGGTTCTCGTTTGAGGACTCAGGTTTGTATTGGGTGGATCCGGATCCACGGGAACAGCGACCGTGGGCAGATTCCGCCACCACCCACCACTCTGACTCCTGAAATTCAAATCACGAAATTCACGAACCATCACGAAAGTCAGGGAGTTCCGAATCGCGTCGGACTCATTCATCAGGTGAGTACGAAGACAGCCACAATTGCTTGGTGTTTGGTGCTTCTGGTGTCTTTCGTGGTTCCTGATTTTTCTTCCAAGGATTACCTCTTCCCCCTCACGTGAAACGGCGCGGCATCCTTTCGGAAACCGCGCCGCCACATCGAGCGAACAATCCAGGAAAGTGATCAGACGAGCCCTTGTCGCAGCGCCTTGGACACCGCCTCGGTCTGGGTGCGGACCTGAAGCTTCCGGTAAACGGAACGCAGGTGCATGTCGACCGTGTGCTGGGAGATGTTCAGCTTATCGGCGATCTCCTTCTTGATGAGTCCGTGAACCAGGGCGCGGAGCACCTCCTCCTCGCGCGTGGTGAGGGGCTCGATCTTCTGAACATTCCCATAGCGCGAAAATCCTTCGAGGATCATTTTCGCGATCGGACCGCTCAGGGCGGACGAGCCATCCATGACCTGACGGATGCCGTCGAGGATTTCATCCGGGGCTGCCGTTTTGAGAAGATATCCTGACGCGCCATTGCAGATGGCGTGATAAACCCTCTCCTTGTCGTCGAAGGCCGAAAGGATGATGACCTTGAGGTTGGGAAGCACTTTGCGGACTTCATCCAAGACCTGGAGTCCATCCCGTCCTGGCAGGCCGAGGTCGAGGAGGAGGACGTCCGGCTTTTCGGTGGTGAACTTCAACTTCTCGAACAGCTCGTCGGGATGCGAGAAGTGATAGGGGCAGTCAATGTCCGTTTGTCGGTCGAGGAGGCGACGCACATGCTTGGCGAAGATCTGATGGTCTTCGAGGACCCAGACGTGGATGATTTCCGGGGCGGGGGCGCTCATGACTGATGGGGTTTGGCGATGGGATGGGCATGGCGAACAACCACGGAAGAGCAGAACCAGGCCATTAGGGCGGGCCTGATTCCACCGACGGCAAGTCGGCTCCTTGTATTTTTCATGAGGCTTGAGAGGGGCAGCAACCGAAAGATGTCAATTTACAAAAGAACGTTCAACCTTCTTTTGAATTTATTGGTCCATGGGTGCCAGCCTTGCAGCCAAAGCCCGCCAACTATTCAGTAAGAATGACTAACAGATCATCGCTGGTGACCGGTTCGCCCTTCTGAACCAGCACTTTCTTGACGGTTCCATCGGACCCGGCGCTCACAATGGTCAGCATTTTCATCGCTTCGAGGACCACCAGCTTGTCGCCGGCCTTCACTTCCTGGCCCACCGAAACCGCCACCTCGGTGACCATGCCGGGCATCGGCGCGCAGGCCTGCAGGGGATCGGCAGGGTCGCCTTTCTCGCGGCTGGCCTTGGAAACCGATTGCAGGGATTTGTCGAGCACGACGCTTTCGCGTGGCATGCCGTTGAGTTCGAAGAACAGGGCCCGGCGACCGTCGCCGTCGGCCTCGCCGATCGAAATCAGCTTGATGATGAGGGTTTTCCCGGGGTCGATCTCGATTTCCTCGCCAATGTGCAGGCCGTAGAAAAACGCGGTCGTCGGCAGGCCGCTGAGGTCGTCGTACTTCGAACGGAAGGCGACGAACTCGGAATGCACCTGCGGATACATGAGGTGGGAGTAAAGATCGTCGTCGCCGGCGGGGCGGGCGAGTTTCTTGGAAAGCTCGGCACGGGTGGCCTCGAGGTCGATGGGCTCTGCCAGCTCGCCGGGGCGCTTGGTGGTGGCCTTCTTGTTGCCGAGGATCACTTTTTGAACTTCAACCGGCCAGCCGCCGTCGGGTTGGCCGAGGCCTCCGGAGAGCATGTCGATCACGCTTTCCGGCCAATCGATCGAGCCGGGCTTCAGCTTCGGCACGTCGGCCGCCTTGATGCCGCGGGTGACGAGGAACATGCACATGTCGCCGACGACTTTTGAAGAGGGCGTGACCTTGACGATGTCGCCGAAGAGCAGGTTGACATCCGCGTAGGTGCGGGCGATTTCGCGCCAGCGGTGGCCGAGTCCCATGCCGACCGCCTGTTCGCGGAGGTTGGTGTACTGGCCGCCGGGCATTTCGTGCTCGTAAACTTCGGCCGTTCCGGCACGCGGGGCGGAGTCGAAGGGCTTGTAGTAGCCGAGAACCTCTTCCCAGTAGTCGGAAAACTCGTTGAGCGCCTCAAGGTCGAGACCTGGGTCGCGCTCGCTGCCGGAAAGCGCGGCGGTGATCGAGTTGAGGTTAGGCTGTGAGGTGGAGCCCGACATCGAGGCGATCGCGAGATCGACAATGTCCACGCCGGCCTTGGAGGCGGCGATGACCGAGGCGGCGTTGAGGCCGGAGGTGTCGTGGGTGTGGAAATGGATCGGGATGCCGATTTCCTGCTTCAGCGCGTGGACCAGATTGTAGGCCGCCTGCGGTTTGCAGAGGCCTGCCATGTCCTTGATCGCCAGGATGTGGGCGCCCATCTTTTCGAGCTCCTTGGCCTTGGCGATGTAGTATTTCAGAGAGAACTTGTCGCGCTTCTCATCCAGGATGTCACCGGTGTAGCAGATCGCGGCCTCGCAGAGCACCTTGCCGTGCTCACGGGCGGCCTTCATGGCGACCTCCATGTTTGGGAGGTAATTCAGCGAGTCGAAGATCCGGAAAATGTCCATCCCGCTGTCGGCGGCGTGCTTGACGAAGCCTTCGACGACATTGTCCGGGTAATTCGAGTAGCCGACGGCGTTCGATCCCCGGAAGAGCATCTGGAAGCAGAGGTTCGGGACTTTTTCGCGAAGGCGGCGGAGCCTTTCCCACGGGCATTCCTTGAGGAAACGCATCGCGGTGTCGAAGGTCGCGCCGCCCCAGTTTTCCAGCGAGAAAAGCTGCGGCGTGCGATGGGCGATGGCCTCGGCGACGCGCAGCATGTCGAAGGTGCGCATGCGGGTGGCGATGAGCGACTGGTGGGCGTCGCGCAGGGTGGTGTCGGTGATGAGCAGGCGCTTCTGGTCGAGGATCCACTTGCAGAAGGCATCTGGCCCGAGTTCCAGCAGCAGGTCGCGCGTGCCCTTGGGGACCTCGGCATGATGCTCGACGACCATCGAGTCCGGCAGGCGTGCTGGCGGCAGGATCGTCGGTGGTTTCCAGCCCTTGGCGACCGGGTTGCCGTTGAGGGTGATGTCGGACAGATAGGAAAGGGTCTTCGTGGCCCGGTCGCGCTTGTGCTTGAAGCGGAACAGCTCGGTCTTGGTGTCGATGAGCTTGGTGTGGGCCTGACCGCTGCGGAAGGTGTCGTCGCGGATGACGTTTTCCAGGAAGGGGATGTTCGTCTTCACTCCACGGATGCGGAACTCACGCAGGGCCCGGTCCATGCGCTGGCAGGCGACCTCGAAGCTGCGACCCATCGCGGTGACCTTCACCAGCATCGAGTCGTAGAATGGCGTGACCACCGAGCCGGCGTCGCCCGAGGCGGCGTCGAGTCGGATGCCGAAACCTGCGGCGGAGCGGTAGTTGAGGATGCGACCGTAGTCCGGCGCGAAATTTTTCTCCGGGTCCTCGGTGGTGACACGGCACTGGATCGCGTAGCCGTTGCAGGGGATCTCGTCCTGCGGGGGAATCGCCACCTCGTCGCCGAAAATCGACGCGCCCTGGGCGATCAAAATTTGCGAGCGGACGAGGTCGATCCCGGTGACGCACTCGGTCACGGTGTGTTCGACCTGGATGCGCGGGTTCATCTCGATGAAGAACCAGTCCTTCGTATCCATGTC
>JAIYDT010000041.1 GCA_027487355.1 Verrucomicrobiaceae bacterium | reverse complement strand
CGATTCAGGGTGTTGTTTGCATTCTCCGTGCCGGACCCAAGGCTTCCGCCGAGCGCCCATGGGCCCCACATCGACAGGACCGGCCGATTCGGATCACGCCATTTCAGCGCTTGAACATGGTCCGCGTAGGTTCCGACCATGGGGGCCGTGCTATCGATGTTTAACGCCGTGTAGGTGGGACCATTGAATAACTGCCGCAGAATATCGATGTTCGTTTTGTCTACATCTATGGTTGATCGCACAGCATCGGTCTCATAATAGACGTTCTTGTGGGCAAACAAACCTGCAAACTGCCGCAGCCGGTGGTTCTGGATCTCATCGCTGGGATTCGGCCCGAAACAGAAGTTGTTGATGTAGAACCCATCAACGTTGGCTCGCGTCCAGGTCCATTTCTCTGGACCAGCAATCATATCATCCCAGCCAAATGTGTCACCGCCAATATATACCTTGGGCTGGATGTATCCGGCCTGGCAATTGGCCATCTGAAACACGTAGTTTCCACCATCGTCCATACCCAACGTATTTGCCACAATCCGAATGGAGTCACACACTACGGTCTTCGGTAACTTTACGACCACATCAGCGGACTGGGGTATTGGCCATGCCAAGGTTCCGAAGGGAATCCAATTGGATCCATCGCCCCAATACACAGTCACGGATGCAGGAAACGCGCGCGGTAATCCGCCAATCATTCGCGGAGTCAGCTTGAGATGGTTGACTCGTTTAAAGCCCCCCAAATCAATATCGAACCATTCTGTATTGTTTGCAGAAGCGTGGAGACTACTGCTCCAACAGGTGTCCATGCTGGCGTCATTTCCATTGGAAATTGGCCAACCCGGGAATTCGGAAGAGGCCTTCGACTTGATGGTTGGATAGAGGATATCCGCATTCGCAGTCGTGCAGAAGCCTGTTGCCATGCCCATAGCCGTCAGAAAAAGGCGAACTGCCGTCGCGAAAAGCGAGGAAGGCATCGCATTGGCAGGCCGCAGCATACCATGCGTGGCGGCGATTTCCTGATCGTGGTCGCTGAGCAAGTACATCTTGTTACAACTGTGCATTCCCAAATTCGCAACCTCGCTCAGTTCGCCAGCGTGTCGCACGCGGCGAACAGGATCCTGAGCAACTTTCTCCAACCTCGCGCGTAAAAATTCAGAAACGCCGTTCATTTTTCTTCCTTGGTTCATCAGTTTTTTGTGGGGGTGGTGGCTAGGCAGGTGTAATACTCGCTTCCGCCGTAGTAGATCCACCACTTACCATTGTGGCGGGTCAACCCGTTGAAGAAAATACAGTCGGCAAAACTGGAAATGGGGTGATGCGGCGCCTCGGCGGTGAAGCCGTTCTCGAACGGATACTTCTTCTCCGCAAACAGGGGCGAGCGGGGCAGATAAGCCGCCGGCTTGAGCCAATCCTTTTTCGTCAGAAGAAGCTCACCAACCGCGTAGAAGTGCCCGGTGTGAGCACCGCCGGTAAAGAGAATGATATTATCGGGGTGAGTTGGGTCGTAGTCAGCCAGTGCAAAGCAGGTTTCTCCGCCGGGCATCAGGTTCGGATTCTTCTCCGATTTCCAATGGATCATGTCGGGAGAATAGGCGACAAGGTTGTGATCCAGGTACATTACATATTTACCATTGATCTTGATCGCTTCGTTTTGCGGATTCTGTAACACAACGCCGTTGCGGTGCGTGGTGGTAGCGTTTGGAAAAAGAATTCCGACTTTCTGCCAATTCAGCAAATCTTTGGAAGTGGCCAGAAACATCCCGTTGATCGAGAAATCTTCCTGTTTACCCCAGAACCATTGGTTGCAGAAGAGATAATAAGTGTCACCCACCCGGGCGACATTCACATCCTCATAGCTGTATTTCCGGTCGTCGCCTTTTCTGAAGAAGGAGCTGTGAGCGTCGTCTTTGGTGAAATGGATGCCATCGTCACTAACCGCAACACCAATGTCGCAGATATAGGAACCTATTGCATGCTCGATGTCCATGGGGCGCTCACCCCTGTAAATGTAGTAAAACTTCCCATCTTTCACGATGATCGATCCGTTATGGACGCCGCCGTCGTAGCGACCCTGATCCCATGCGCCAGGAGTGGGGGCAAGAACAGGATTATCCGCGTACTTGCTCCAAGGACCCAAAGCCCATGGATGATCGGCAAACATATCCATCCGATCAGGAAGGTCATGCGGAAAATCCCCCCACCAACGGTCAATGCTGAAGGAATATTTCTTCCACTCGGCCTCTTTATTCTCGGAAGGAAACTGCCAGTCGAACATTCCATCGGTACGAGGAGCTGAATCCCCTTTTCCCCCGCCAGCGCTTAGAGCGGGCGGGGCCAGAGGTAACACGGAAACCTCGCTCGGAGGCTGATTGGCTTGGGTTTGCGCGAGGGCCTTCGTAACGAAAAGCGCTAGCAACAATACGGTTGTTCTAACCGGGTGTTGTTTCATAGTTTGTTTTTGAATATTGAAAAAACAAGGTCTCGTTTTTCAAAAAGGTAAATTTAATTAAGAAAATATGGTCCTTCCGAATGCCCATATCACCAGGCAAGGTCCACATGACCACCGGTTACCGGACGTTTCTCTCCGTTCCAAATCACTTCGGTAACGCCGTCCGGGACTTTCACTGCAAATGGCACGGTCCGCAGATAGGGGTGCAACCACGGCCTGGTAACCGTGAACGTCATGCCGGTTGCATCCTGCACGCCGTCCGCGATCCGGGTGTTCATGCGCATCCAGCGCCAGACGAACACGTCGCCGCCGGTGGCATACCAGACATCGGGTTTCCCGCCGATCGCCGCCAGTACGGCTTCGAGCGTCGCCGCACCGTTTCCGGCGAGTTCGACGCTATGTCCCCACACCTCGAACACCACGCCTTCTTTCTTCGTCAGCTCGTCAAACCGGGCGGAAATCGTGGTTGCACCGGAATTGAAATGGAAATCGGGAGCAAGTGTGAGGGGTTGATTGATGTCATCGATGGTATTCGGTCTGTTGGCTGTTGTCCGTGCGAACCAGTAACCGGAGGCCTCCACACTGCGGGTGACGTATTCGCCAGACTCGTCGTAGGCAGGTTGATAGCCGTACGGGTAGGCGAAGGAGATCACCGGGTGCCCGAGTGTGCCTTCGAGGAACTTACGCATGTTTGCGGACTCCGCGAAGCAGCGATCATACCCGGAAACATAATATGAGGGATGACTCCACGAGTGAGAACCGACTTCCATTCCGAGCGCTTCCAACTCCGGAAGGTGTTTGTTAGCTTCCGAGCTCCGGTTCATTAAAAACGTACCGCGGAAGCCGTGTTTATTCAGCATTTCGGCGACCGTCAAATCCATGGAACTGCCGTCGTCCCAGGTGGTGAAAATGGCGTGTTGGCGACCCGACGGAAAGATCGCAACGGTGGGCGTTCCGTTTTGGGCACCCACGAGCGTTAGCGTGCGTGTTTCTGGTTTTGTACTGTCAACGACCTGCATCAATTCCTTGTTGGGCACCGGCATGTCTGGGACCGGCGTCAGTGGGGTCCGATCCATGAGAATCGAGTCGACTTTTCCTGCTACGGCAATGCGTTGGACCGGGTTCTTGCAAAACGCATAGGTTTGTGTGGCCGCAGGGGTTTCGAACTTTCCGCCCGTAGACGACCATGTGAGCGAGACCGGTGACTGTGCCGTCGTTTTCATGCTCCCGGGTGCAATCGGCCAAGGGAGGCATACCGCGCCGTCAACGACCCGGCAGTCAAGACACCATCGGTCCGACGGCAAAGGCGTTTCGATCTTCTCGATGACGATTGACCGGATACCGACGGTGTCCTGATTGACCTGATAGGTCTTTCGGTAGAAAATCCCCTTCGCGGGAACGGCGCTGAGTAGCACAAACGACTGCGGTTCGTCGGTGTTGACATTGCAATCGATGAGCGGTGTGCGGTCGGCACTGAAGCCAATATTCTGGCCCTTCGCCCCACCAATCTCGCCATTGAAATCAATGGTGAGCCGCCACGCACCAGGAGCCAGCGGTTGGGCGAATTCCCAGCGGACTTCCTCTGTGGTTCCCATGGCGGCGGTGAGGTAAACGGAATCGCCTTCCTTGTTCTTCACGCCGCCAATTGCCGCTGATCCGTCCAGCTTTACCGGCTGTGCGCATGCGCACGCCGATGCAACCGCCATTGCAATGCTCGTCCTGAGTATTGTCATCATTCTCGCTGATAGGATATTTTTTTCTGACCGCCGCTCGGGAAACCCTTAGCATAAAAAGGATTTCTAATGCTGGCACGGGAATGGAAGAGAATACTTGAAAGGAATTTGCTTTTCGGAGTTGGCGGCGGCTGGACGGCGAAAGGGAGGCTCAGGGGCTCTATTGAAGCGGCAATTTAATCAATGAGCGGATTGGATTTCGCCGGGTTTGGGATCCGCGATGGTGACCCCCACGAACGTGTCGGCGCAGCCGTAGTAGAGAAACCAATGGTTCTTAAATAAAACCAACCCCTCGATGAAGGTGGTGCCTTGCAAGTATTGGCCAGACTTCTCCCAAGCAAGCTCGGGCTTGATAAACGGGTGGTCCAGTCGGTTGATCAGCTTGGCTGGATCGGTTGCGCTAAACAAAGCCTGACTGCCTGTATAAACATCCTTGGAGAGTTCTGGATCGCCACCGTTGCCGGGATCACCGTTCTTTGCATTGAAGAAAACAATGATCCCTTTGCTCGTTAGTAAAGGCGATGGCCCGATCTCGACGAGGCTACTGTCAAGAAAACCCCTACGGGTTTGCATCACTTTTACGGGATTGCCATCTGCTCCTTCGACCGGCATCCAATGGATGAGGTCGTCAGAGGTTGCGAGGTTGACGCACGTTTCCCCAAAATACATCCGGCGGATTTTTGCCGCGACAAGGCGGCCGTTTTTCACCTCGTTGACAATGGCGGCGGATTTTTTTTCGAGGCCGTTATTGTCTTCGTACTTCGTTCCCGTGAAGGGGGAGCCGTATTTAGTCCAGTTGTGCAGATCTTTGGAGCTGGCCAGACCGATGCGCCAAGAGTCCCTGGTCTCGCGAGGATATTGGGAATAGGTGATGTAATAAGTGCCGTCGGGGCCTTCCGTGAGGCGGGGGTCCTCGCATCCGCCATACCATTCCCACCCCTTCTGGTTGTCATCGGCGGGATAAAAAACCGGTTTGGATTCCTTGGTGAAATGGACCCCGTCCGCGCTCGCCGCCAGACCCAGGCGCGAGGTAAAGGAGCCGATGCCACTGCCGGATTCATCCTCGGCACGATAAAGCACGTAGACCGTCCCATCCTTGACCACCGCCGCAGGGTTGAACGTATGCCTACTTTCCCAATGGATCGGCATTTTTTTCATCGGGCAATCAAAGACGGAGGCTGGATCAGGCTTGATGATCGGTTCGGCATCGGCAGGTCGCGAAAAAGGGCCGACCGTCCAATCGGTGAACTCGGCCCGCAATGGTGTCGAAAGAGCCAAAGCCAAGAGGCATGCGAATGAGAAGTAGCGTTTCATAAATGATGAATAGCTGGGAATTGGGTTCTCGGATTTGCTGCTGCAGATTCTATAAGGTTGATAAGGATGGCATATACCCGTCGCCCACCTACTTCCCGTTGAGGCGGATCACATACCATGAGCTGTTTGTATGTGTTTGGGTAATGCATAATTCCAGGGAGAACTCATTTAGCCTTCGACGCATCGGGATTCATCAGGCTCACGCCCATCAAACCGACGACGACTTCCTGCGATAGCGTTTCCAGGGTGACTTCCTTGAGTTTCACGCCCTCGCGCAAGCGCCAACCGTAAAGCATCGCTCGGCAGTTGCTGCCGAGTTGAACCATCAAGGGCGGGGTATCACCCAATGCAAACGCATCAGATTCCTGATTGTAGTCGCCACCGCCCCAGGGGCAGAGCATGCGGAAGTTCAACGGCGGAACCAGTTCGAGTCGTTCGTCCACGCCGTCGGCATAGCGGAAATGCACCACCGAGTTGGCGATCCGCCCCTGCAAGGGCTGGGTTGAACCGGCCACTAACAACCACACCGCGGCAGCACCTTGATCAATTGG
>JAIYDT010000590.1 GCA_027487355.1 Verrucomicrobiaceae bacterium | reverse complement strand
TTCATGCTGGTGGACACCATTCCACTGATCGTGAAGTTTTTCACCAAGCCCGGCCCTTACGATTCGCTGGTCGATCGCGACGAGGTCACCTTCGATGCCGAGCATCAGGCCTTCAAGCAGAGCCATCGCCGCTACATGACCCAGCTCGCCGCCGGAAACCTCATCGCGGTCACGCGCAACAAGCGGCTCGAACATGCCCTCGTCGATGGAATTGAGCACTCCCGCGCCGCCCAGGAGTTCCTCGACTCGCTGATCGAAATGGAACGCGCCTTTGCCGAAAAAATGCGCCTGGAGCAGGAGGCGAACGTCAACGCCTCGCCGGAAAAGCTTGCCGCGCTCGAATCCATCAAGAGGCGCTTCTACGAGGACATGCAGCACCGCATGGAGGTCTTCTTCGCCAGCCAGAAGGTGGGGGCGTGATCGGCTCTTTTCTTTACGCCAACGGCGTCGAATCCCAAAGCCCGGGGTTGCCTGGTTTCAGGCTACCCCGGGAACTATCCCAAGCGTATTGAACCCCAAAGCGGGTTCCATCTCTTCGATGCTTCGTCCGCGCTCTCCGGATGGAACCCTCGTTGGGGTTCATTCATGTTCTTTCAGTTGACCCAGGGTAGCCCGAAATACAGGCAACCTTGGGCTGGGCTACGCAACACCCTTGGTGCATGAGATCATTTGGATTGGTGGACGCAGGCTGCCCACCACGATTAGGATTGAACCTCGGCCCGCCACCCATTCGACTCCCCGCGTTGTCAGACTACTCCTCACTCGAAGCCGATTTTCACGACCCGTTCTGGGAAGCGGAGGGCCCGTCGGCGGAATTGCCACTGCTGACCTCGTTCCTGGAATGCTTTCCGGGCACCTCGATCGAGATCGGCTGTGGATCCGGCCGCCTGCTGATGCCTCTCTTGGCGGCAGGCTTTGACGTCGAGGGAATCGAGCCCTCCGCCGACATGCTGCTGCTTTGCACGCAGAAGGCAGCCGGGGCCAAACCCGTGCTGCACCACGGAACGATCGAAGGCTTTTCTCCAAACAAATCCTACGCCGCTGCCACGGTGCCGGCCTTTACCCTTCAACTTGTCGAGGATCCCGCCCTGATGCTGGCCTCGATCGCCAGGATCCTCGAGCCCGGCGGCGGACTTTACCTCAGCGTCTTCCGCCCGGAGGCCGAACTCGCCGGAGAAATCCCGGCGAACGAGTGGCATCCCGACTACGAGACGCGCCTAAAAGATGGCCGGATCGCCGCGATGGAGACGCGCTACCGGCTCGACCGTCCCGCGAAACTCCTACATCGCGAGCACCGCTACCTGCTGCTCGACTCCACACGACAGCTGATCCGCGAACATCTTTGCCAGCAGACCCTGCGCTGGTTCGGCAACCGAGAGCTGTTTCAACTGATCGAGTCCGCCGGCTTTGAAATCGATCGGGCCTATGGAGAGTTCGATCCCGACGACGCCGTGCGTGCCTCAACTCCGGACAAGGAGCATCAGATCGTCACAATCCACGCCTCGCTCGCCTGAGCGATGCTCAAGCCGATTCCTTCTCGGCAGCTTCTTCCTCCAGCAGGGCGGCTGCTTCCTCCTCAGGAGTCGGGAGCTTGCGGAAATGGATCTGACCTACGCGTCGACCATCCGTACTGGTCACCTTCGCTTCGTAGCCGAGGATCTCGATGGATTCTCCGACCAGAGGGAAACGTCCAAGCTGCTGGGTGATGTAGCCGCCGATGGTGGTGACTTCCCCACTGTCGAGGTAAAGCTCCTCCACATGTCCGGCGAGATCGTTGAGGGTCATCGTGCCCTCGATCACGAACTCGCCATCATTGATCTTGGTGAACGACGAACGCTCGTTGTCGAACTCATCCTGGATGTCGCCGACGAGTTCCTCGATCACGTTGTCGAGGAAAACGAGACCGTTCGGCGCGCCGAATTCATCGACCGCCATCGCGAGGTGCGCGTGCTCGCGGAGGAAGAATTTCAGCAGTGTATCAAGCGGCATCGTGTCCGGCACCATCTTGAGCTCGCGCTTGATGCGCATCAGATCGGGGTCGGGCTCGCTGATGAGCTTGAGAAGATCCTTGATGTGGATCAGGCCGATCGCGTGGTCGAAGTGGCCTTTTACCAGCGGAAAGCGGGTGTGCTTGCTGCGTTGGGCGATCTCCAGGGCTTTCTCGAAGGGCTGGTCGGCATCGAGCACCACCACACGGGCACGGGGAGTCATCACGTCGCGGACCCACAGTTCGTTCAGCTCAAGGGCGTTGATCAGGATCTCTCGCTCGGTTTCCGTCACCTCCTGGGCGCGCTCGCTTTCGGCAACCAGCAGGGCCAGTTCGTCGGCGGAGTGGACATGCTCGTTCTCGCTGACAGGGTCGATGCGGAAAATGTTCTTCAGCAGCCAGTTCGCCGTGCCGTTCAGGAAGGCGATGCCCCACTTGAAGGTCTTGTAAAACACGTGCAGCGGAGCCGCCAAGAGCATCGTGGTGGCGGCCGCCTTGCGGATCGCGATCGACTTCGGCAGCAGCTCGCCAAGCACGACGTGGAGGAAGGTGAAGGAGCCGATCGCGAGGACGAAGGAAATGGTGGCAATCGGCCGGAAAGGCAGGCCCATCACGATGATGTCCTTGGGCAGCCCGAGCTTGAAGAGCGTGGGCGACACGAAGGCGTTGACGAAGGGCTCGCCGAGGAAACCGAGGGCCAGCGAGGCGATCGTGATGCCGAGCTGGTTGGCGGAAAGGTAGCCATCGAGGTGGCTGACCACGCGGAGCGCCTTCGCCGTGCGGGCTGGCTTCTCCTTGGCGAAGGCTTCCAACTGGCTGGGCCGGACCTTCACGATCGCGAACTCGGAGGCGACGAAGAAGGCGTTGAGAAGCAGGAAAAAGGCGATGCCGATCAGATACACCACCGTCATCCCAAAGGTGGGATACTCCGTGAGGGTCTCGTGGGCGCCTGTATCGGCAAGCAGGAGGAATATGGGGAAGCCGGACATCATCAGGATCAGAGTTTCTCGTAAACGCCCTGGTCGCGACGTTGGAGCACGGTGAATCCTGCGGACTTGGCGTCAGTCACCGAAAGCGGCTTGGTGATCTTCGGTGTGTTGATCCGTGAAATGACCTTCTTCACCGGATTCTTGCACAGCGGGCACTTCTCCAAGGGTGCCCGATCCACTGGACGCCTGAGCTCAAAACCGCGCGCGCAGATGCGGCACGAATGCTCTGGATCGTCCGGGGTTTCGGAAACGTATTCGTAGATTGGCATTGGAAGGATCCGGGAACGGGCAGTTTCCGTCCCGGATCAGCTAGATAGCGCAGACCGTGCCAGCTTACCAGCTGGACTTGGTCACGCCAGGGATCATCCCGGCGTTGGCCAGCTCGCGGAAGCTGATACGGGAAAGCTTGAAGCGGCGCAGGAACGCGCGGCGACGGCCAGTAGCCTGGCAGCGGTTGACCAAGCGCGTGGGGCTTGCGTTGCGTGGAAGCATCGTCAGACCAATGTAGTCTTTCTCCTGCTTCAACTTCAAACGAAGTTCTGCGTACTTGGCGACGGTCTTCGCCTTTTTCTCGTTGCGTGCGATCCAGCTTGTCTTGGCCATAATTCGGGCCGCGTTGGATACCCGATCAGTCCGGCGATGCAAGCCCAATCTTGCAAATTCGCCCCGAAACCTGATCCGGGTCCCATTTCTGCGGAGGTGAAATTCATTTAGCTTCAGTGATATTCAACCGGATTTCGTCCGAGTTGCCTCTTAATTCGGGCGCATACATCGCCTCCGCCGTGGTCGGCAGAGCGTGATAAAGCCCCGGAGCCTCTGCCCGGAGCTGGTAGCTGACCTGGCTCTTGCCCCGCGCCAGCGAGCGCACGAAAAAGTCCACCGTGCGGTCGCGCGGCTCCATGTAGGCGCCGATCGTTCCGGAAGTGTAGCCGCTGAGGGCATCCAGCGCCTCGAAGCCCGCCGGCTTGTGGTCGGAGAAGAGCAGGTATTCGTAGTCGTTCTTGCTCTCAAGGACGAGCTCGACCTCGATCCGATCGCCACTGGCCACGCTGTCGCCATCCTTGAGCGGCTCACGGCGGAACTTTTCGACCTTCTGCGTCACCACCAGGCCGGTCGAATCGGGAACCGCCGTGGACTTGCCCTCCGGCACCAGCTTGTAAACGTGGCGCTCCACCTTCACTTCGAGCCCGGCTTTCGGCAGGAACTCCTCCAGCGAGAAGATCTCCAGATAGGCGTTCGCATAGAGCGCTCCCTTGCCCGAACGCTTCAATTCGATCTCGTGCTTGCCGGTCGCCAGTCCAGCGGCCTCCACCACGATCGTGCCATCGAAGGCGAAGAAGTTCTCACGATTGATCGCGAGCTTCCTCAGGCTCTTCCCATCGAGCATGACCTCGACCTCCATCTCGGGAGTCAACTCACCACTGGCCTTGAGATAGGCCGCGATCGCCTCGATGGCATAGGCGGTGTCGCGAGTGGAGTTCCAGTAGCTCGCGTGCTTGCGGTTGTTGACGAGATACTTCACCAAGCCACGCGTTTCCTTGGCCTGCGGCTTCACGGCGGAGAGCAGTTTCAGATACCAGGCGTGGGCCTCGACATTGCCGCCATACCAGAACCACCAATAACCGTCGTTCTTCAGATCGAGGTAGTTCGTCTGGTTCTCCTCATCTCGTTTCAGGAACTGCGAAATCGTCGCCATCACCTCATCGCGGCGGCCGTTTTCCTTGGTCCGATGCAGCTCCAGTCCGAGCAGGCAGCGCGCATAGATCGGCAGGGAAAGGTTGTCCCTCACCAGAAAATCCACCATCGCATCGCCATTGCGCCCAGCCTCGCCGAGCACCATTCGCACGAAGGCATCGAGCGAGTCGGCACTGACCTTTTCGTAGAGCTTCGAGGGCTTCACCTTCTTGCCAGCCTTCTCTGACGCGATCCGGTCGGCATAGCGTCGAAGGGCAGCCGCTTCCTTCTTCTCGGAGCCTTCCAGCCAGATCAGGCCCTTTTTCAACATCTGCTCCGGAACCTCGGCCCCGCTCGCCTTGGCGGTGAGAAGTCCGTGGACCACGACCGCGGTGGTGTGTGGATAGGATTGCTCGCCATATCCGGAGAACCAGCCCCAGCCACCGTCGGAATTCTGCATCGACTCCAGCTTGTCGAAGCCGGTCTTGACCATCTGCGACAGCACTTCGGGATCGAACACCGGGTTGCCCTGCCACTGCTTCCAACGCTCGGCGCGCTCCTTGGGATCGCCGAGTTCCTGGGGATTGAGGTTGTTCCGCTTCGCCCGGATTTCATCGAGGTTCACGCCGAGATCCTTCACCAGCTTCTGCGCGATCACTGCCGGCACGAAGCGGTTCAGGGTCTGCTCGGTGCAGCCATGTGGGTAGTCGGCCAGATAAGGAATCGCATCCACCACCGCGCCGGCGACACTCGGGGAAACTCGGACTGTGAGCTTCGTTTCATCAACACGACGCTCGGCGGGCACATTGAATCCGATCTTCGCGGAGTCCTGTTCGGGCTCGACCACACGACTCCACGCCTCTTGGCGCAGCATGCCGTGCACGACGACCGGCAGCTTGCGCTCCATCGCGTCGCCATCGTCATCGGCCACCGCTTTCATGCGGATCGTGAGCTCGCCTTCCTTGGTGGCCTTGACCCGCCAGTCGATGCGCGACTCGCCTTTTGCCGCGATCTCGACCGACTTGGTTTCGCCTGACATCACCTCGGTCACTCCACCGTCGAGTTCGAGGGAAACCTTCACTGTTTTCGCGACCTCGTAGTCGTTGTGGACCACCGCGCTGAAGACCGCCTCATCCTTTTCCACCAGGAAACGCGGGGCTTCCAGACGGACGAGAAGCTGCTTCGACGTGATGATCTCGGCACTGCCTTCACCGACGCGGGTCCCCTCACCCAGCGCCCAGACACGGGCTTTCCAGGTCGTGAGGTTGTCCGGGAATTCGAGCGGGATTTCCGCACGGCCGTTGGCGTCCGTCTTCACTTCGCCGGACCATTTCAGAAGATCGGCGAAGTCCTTGCGGACGAGGATGGCTGGACCTTGCGATTGTCCGCCTCCAAGCGCATCTTCTGCGACGTTCATTTTTGCCATCGCAGCCATTGGAGCTGGAGCATCGGCCGTCATCGCCACGCCCCGCATTCTGGACATCGACTTTTGAAGGATCTCCCCGCGAGGTGCCCCTCCTCCGAACCCGACACCTCCAAGTGAAAGCTCCATGAGGACACCGCCGAAATCCTCCATCTCCTCCGTGTCAGGCTTCACCAGATTTCCCGGAGAATCCGGCACGGAATCCAAATTGCGAGGTCCCCAGTAGTTCCGCTTCCATGACCAGAAATTCTCGCGAATCGGTCCGACATTCGACCCACCGGTGATGGCTTCGAGCGACTTGTCATAGATCGCCAGCGTGGCACTTCCAGAAAACGGCTTCCCTTCCGCATCGCGGATGGTCACCACAAGCGACGACTTCTCCTGCGGCTTCACCTTCGCTTTCGCGGGCTCGACCGTCACCTCCAGCACCCGGCTTTCAGGCGGCAGCAGGATCTGTCGAACGGTCGAATGAACCTCCGCGCCGTGAACCGTGACCGCCTCGATGAAAGTGTTCGGCATGTCATCGAGTGACAAGGGGATCTCCACCTCGCCGCTGCGGCCATCCAGCACGATGCGCTTCGCCTCGCGGCC
>JAIYDT010000091.1 GCA_027487355.1 Verrucomicrobiaceae bacterium | reverse complement strand
CCCACAACGTCCGACTTCAAGCCGCGCAGGGCTGTTAGAATGTGGGAGGCCGTCTCAGGGCTGCCGCTCACGGTATCTCCGAGGAAATGCTTATCGAAGGAATGTGCCTCCACATCCTCACTCAGGACCAATTGATGGGCATCCTGGAAACGACTTTCAAGGGCTGTTGAATCCGCTGCGCTCTCCCAGCCGTCACGCTTCTCAGCAGCCTGAAGATCCGGCCTTGAACGGGCCAGCACCAGACTGCCCCGCTCTGGTTTGCCAAGCTGAAGCTGGCGGAGCGCGGCGGCCCCCGAATCCCCTTCGGTCGCGAAGACGATGAGGGTTGCCCCCGGTTTGGCGGAATCCAGTACGAGAAAATCCACGGCACCAAAGGCGAATGAGATCAGCCCAAAGAACGGCAGGATAAGACATCTGATGGCGGTCTTCATGAGTGGGACATGGAAAAGAATTGGTGAAGTGAACTTAGAGTCGTCAATGGTATATCAAAGTTCGGTGAAAGGATGACCGGCATGTGATCGCAGCATGTCGGGTAGCGTCACTGGGGTGCTACTCTTCACCCGCTGCCTGAATCATTTTTCGGAAGTCATCAATATTCTTTGCCATTGGACTGTCAGGGTAAGCTCTCGCAGCGGCATCCAGCGTATCTAGAGCTTTGGCCTTCTCTTTAAGTGCCAGGAAGATCATGATCTTTGTGTTAATCAGGTATATCTGGTCGTCTCTCGTGGCTGCTTTTTTCTTGGCGGCTTCATCGAGAATCTGCATCGCTCCGGAAAGGTCCTTATCGGCAATTTTTTCACTTACCTTTTTCTCAATGTCTCCGAGCCGTTCAATACGGGCATCAATTTCGGCGTTCTGCGCTTTGGTGTCTGCTGCCTGAGCACCGGCGGCAGCCACCAATTCAGCCACAGCCTTTGCCTCGCGTGCGCCACCAGCGATGAGGGCCTCCATCTTCGCGTCATCGAGCAGATCAGGAAAGGTTACAAAGAGAAGTTTGCCATTCCGGATCGCAAGCGTGCTGGGAATGCCGTTGACGCCCGCTGGCTGGAGAACTCTTTTGTCGAACGCGCCACCTTTCGGCATGAAAGCAACCGGATAGGCCATGGCGTCACCTTTCGACTTCATAAACGCCGTGGCCTTCACGAAGTCATCCCAGACATTCAAACCTATAACGTGGACCCCTTTGTGTTGGAGCTTGGTATGGAGTTGATTGACATGAGGCATCGCCTGGATACATGGACCGCACCAAGTCGCCCAGCATTCCAGAAGGTAAAGTTTGTCCGGATCCCAAGATTTTGGTATATCGCCTCTAATCGGTCGTCCATCTGCTAGAACTGCACAATCTACTGAATCACCCGGCTTCAACGTGCCAACCGCTTCCGATTCCGCCTTCTGGGACAGACGTTCGACGGAGAGGGTCGTTGGCGACGGATCGGCCGCGCTAAGCCCATTGCCGAGAATCGAGATGAAAAAGACGACGGTCGAGGGTATGTTTTTCATTGTGTAAATCGTTTGAATATTTTATCAGTTTATTATATCAATATTTCATTTTTTCCAGACAGATAAAAATAGGAGTAATGATGAATGTTGAAAATTCTGTTTCTGGAATTAGTGAATCACTGCGGCAGCATCCCCTTCGGTGGCGAAGACGATGAGGATTGCCCCCGGTTTGGTGGATTCCAGAACGAGGAAATCCAAAGCACCCTGGGCGTGGGGGATCAGGGCCAAAAGTGAGAGGAGAAGTAAATGGAAGGATTTCTTCATGAACTGGGTTGGCGGAGTTGATTTGATAACGGTTGGGTTAACGTTGAATGGCGATCTTGAGACCCAGGAGCGCCAGCATGCCGCCAAAGGTCCGGTCGATCCGTGTTTTCAGACCGAGATAGGTGCGGCGCGAGGCATCGAGTGAGAAGATCCGGGCGACGAAAGTGCTCCAGATCACCTCGTTCAGGAACACCACCAGCATCAGCGCGGCGATGACCGCCCAGTTGGTTCCGGGGGGGACGGTGCCGACGAACAACGACGAGAACATCACCGCCGCTTTGGGGTTGGAGTACTGGGTGAACAAGCCCAGACGAAATGCCGATCCAAGGCTGCGTGGCGTGCGGGTTTCCATGCCCGTATCAAGTGGTTCGGGCGCATCGCGCCACATGCGCCAAGCCATGTAGAACAGGTAGGAAGCCCCGACGAGCTTGATCGCGGTGAGAGCGAAGGGGGCGTAATCGAACAACAAGGACAACCCGAACATCGCCGCCATCGCCCAACTGACCGCGCCCAGCGCGATGCCGCAGGCCAGCGCCATTCCCGTGCGGAAACCTTCGGTCAGGCCGGTGCGCGCGGACATCAGCACCGCAGGACCGGGACTGATGGCGATGAACAGATGCAGCACCGCGACGGTGAGGAAAGCCGTGATAGTCATACATGTTCGGGTGGTTCAGGTTACTTGCCAGGCATCGAAGCTGGGGCGTAGTAGAGAAGAATGGTGGGATAGTCGCCTATTGCCAAACTGACTTTGCGGCAGTACTGGCCGAAAACTTCGGCCAGTTTGAGTGACTGAATCCATACAGCCCATCCACCGTCCCAACCTGAGCAAGAGCACTGCGCGACGGCTTCGCTGGTGGGCGCTGGTCCGGCAAACTGTCGGGAACCTCGCTGGTGGCGAAGGAACTGGGCGTCTCCCGCGACGCGGAGCGGGAGGTCTTGTGCCTGCTAAAGGCGGTCGCGCAGCCGTCCCACGTCAATCGAGCTTGTGCGCTCGCGGAGAGCATCAAGGTGGTGAGGCCGAAGGCGAATGAATCTGCTGGTTTCATGGTAGTCCGCGAAGATCGGATGAAGGAATCGGATGGAGAAATTCGATCAGGGCTGGTTGGCGTTCAGCCTCAGGAATCCCTTGTTTGGCAGGCCGGAGGAGGCATCCAACTTGAAGGAGTGGTAACTGTGGCCAAGCGGCGGCGTGGGCGACCAACCAGCGGGCAGGACGAACGAGGTGCCGGAAACCGGGGAGCTGAAGCCACTGAGATCGACCGATCCCTGGATGGCGGCGACAATGCCATCGACTGTGGTGCCTGGGCTGGGCGAGCCGTTGAAGGTGGTGCTGGCGCCGCGGACGGCGAGGCTCATCACGAGTTGATTGTCGTTGGTTCCGATCCAGAGCAGCCCTTTCTGGCTGCTGTTGTTGGGGATGCCGCTGGTGAGGAACTCGACAATGTTGGCGACGCTGTCGCCATCGGGGTCCGCGTTGGGACCGACGATGAGTGGATCGCTAACGCCGGTGAAGAACAGGTCGATCCACGATGCGTAGGTAACAGGCGGATTTTCGGTGACCACCAAACTTCCTGTGCCGGTGATGAAGGCCGAGTTTACTGAGTTGTAGGTGTTTGCTGGCTGTTGGACGCCATTGACAAACAGCTTGGCAACGGTATCCGGGACGCCATGGGGCAGATTCAGGGTGGCACCGGGGGTGATGCGGACTGCGGAGAGGTCGTTGAGGCTAGCCTGGGCGAGCGAGAGGGTTCCTGCGGTGAGGGTGGTATCCCCGGTGTAGGTGTTCGCACCATTCAGCGTGAGCGAGCCGCCGTTGACGGTCACTGCGCCGGTGCTCTCGATCCCCCTCGTCAGGGTCAGTGCGCCGGCTCCGGCCTTGATCAACCCGCGATTGATGCGGCCGCCAATGGTGGTGAAAACCACCGAGGCCCCGGCATCCACCACGTCGAAGGTGCCTGCTCCGGTGCCCACGTCATTCCAGAGGAAGCGGGAGGTGGTTTGCGTGCCGGGGCCGGTGATGCGCAGGGTGGAATTCTCACGGATCCCGAGCCAACTGGCGCTCGCTGTGCTCAGAACCCCGATCGATCCCGTGCCTCCCAGATCGTCGATGGTGGTGACTTCGAGAGTGCCTCCCCCTGTCAACAAGGTCGCACCGTTGTAGGTGTTCGCCCCGCTGAGGGTCATGGTGCCGGGACCTTGTTTGTTGATGCCGCCTGCACTCCCGCCGGACGAACCAGGACCGGCCAGGATCATGGGAACGAGGAGGTCGGTGGCCGTGCTGCCGGTGGTATCCGCGACGTTGAAATTCTGCTGGCCCTGGAGGTGGATGCCGCCACTACCGTTCATGGTTGCGGCTCCCGTGCCGGTGACGCTCACGGTCGCGGCCCCCGTGGAGATATTGCCGAGCAAGACATCGAATGAGGTCAATAGCCGGTTGGAGGTCCAAGTTGCACCGTTTGTGAGGGTGACGTTGCCGATGCGGCTCTGGATCGAGCTAGTCATCAGTAGGCTTCCGGTATCCGCAGTGATGACGCGGGACGCAGGCACCGCCGTGCTGTGGTTGCTCACCAGCAGGTTGCTCGCTCCGAACTCGAGGGTGCTGGTGGCCCCAGTCACGCTCAGGGAAGAGGTGTTTCGAAGGGTGTTGCTGACGATCAACCTACCCGCAGTGACAGTGGTGGCACCGGCGTAGGTATTCGCACCGCTCAGTGTCGTGGTGCCGCCTCCGGCCTGAGTCAGCGAGCCGGTGCCGGAGATTACGTTCGAGAGCGCGACTGCGGTGGAGCGATTCAAGATGACCGTGCCGTTGTTGGTGATGGCTGCCGTGGAGGCGAGCGAGCCGGTGGTGTTGCCATTGCCGATCTGCAGGATGCCGCCGGAGAGGGTGGTGGTGCCGGTGTAAGTGTTTGCGGCCGTCAGGATAGTGGTGCCGGTTCCGTCAAAGGTCACCGCATTCGTTCCGTTGGCGAGAATCGGCGTAGCGAGGGTCACGGCACCGGAATTGTAGTTATTGAAGCTCAGAGCATCTCCGGCCGCGACGCTGGTCAGCCCGGCCCCGCCCGCGTTGCCGTTGATTTGGTAAGAGTTCGTGCCTGTCCCGCTGAAGAGCCAGCCATTGCTGCTGAGCACCGTGCCGGAGTTCAGGGTCAGCGTGCCGGGAGCCGCGGAGGTCTCCACCGTGATCGTCCGCGCCGCAGCCGATGCGGTGAGCGTGAGTGCCGCACTGCCAGCGGTCGCCGATCCTCCCGCATTGTTGTCGACCCAATAATCGTTGGCGCTGAGTGCTCCCGATGCTGGCAGAAGAGCGGCGCTCGTCAGCCGGACGATCTGGTTGCTCCCATTCACCGTGGCGAATCCAGTGCCGCCGACATCCGTGGTGGTGAAGAGGGAGCCGACTGAAACCCCGGGCGTTTGTCCGCTGAGGGTGATGACCCCGGTGCCGATCGTCGCGCCGTTGGCACCTCCGACGGTGGTATTGAAGTTCAAGGCGGAGTTAGCGCCCGCGCTCGTCAGCGGACCAAGTGTGAGCGTTTGATTGGCGCCAAGCAGGATCTTGCTGCCGGTGGCCGCCGTGGTGGTGAGGCCGTTCACCGTTTGAGTGCCGGTGCCGGTGAGCGCCAGCGTGCCGCCCCCGAGAGTGAGGGCAGACCCGGTGTTGATGATATTGGAAGTGATAGCCGCAAACGCCAGCGTCAGCGTGCCGGAGTTGACCGTGGTGGGGCTGGTGTAGGTGTTGATCCGGGCAAGCGTCAGATTTCCCACACCAGCTTTGGTCAGACCGCCACCGGTGCTGGAGACGACGTTGTTGAAGTTCACGGCTGAGGCGATGTTCAGCGTTCTGGTGACCGCGCCGAGATTGATGCTACCGGAGCTCGCGAGAGTGGGGAGGCCGAAGTTGACCACCGCGTTCGTCAAGACGGTCCCAGAGACGGCTCCGATTCCCACATCTCCCCCGATGGTGATCGCTCCATCCATCTGGCGCACGGCGCTATCGAGCGAACCGATGGCTCCGCCGTTGAGGGTGATTGCTTCCCCTTGCAAGCTGTTGCCAGAACCCGTGGTACCGATGGTGCCTGCGGTGAGGGTGACGCCACCCGAAAAACTGTGCTGTGAATTGAGTCCACTGAACTCCAAAAGGCCCGCTCCTGTTTTGTTGAAGGAGCCGGTCATCCCGCTGCCGGTGGCACTTGTGAGGGTCAATCTCGACCCCGTGCCGACATCGATTGTTCCGTTCATCGCAAGGGTGTTGCCGCTGGTCGCATTCACGCTGACGGCGTTGTTACCGGTGCGGGTGATGCCGGTTGCCGAGAGTGTCCCGCTCAGGGTGACCGCAGCAGAAGCAACACCGGGATCCCCCGCGAAGGTCGCGGCATCGCCATTGGTCCAGGTGGTGTTGGTGGCTCCTCCATCTCCAGTCCAGTTGGCGGTGGAAGTGTTCCAAGTGCCCGCAGTGATCTGGATGCCTGCGGTCGCTGCGGTATCCCAGGTAATGTTGGCGGCGTGCAGCGAGCTGGTAAGGCAGACAGTGGCGATGGCTGCGGCGAGAAGATTGGAGTGGTCTTGTGGCATCATTGAATGTGGAGGTGGCTGGGATCTGGTCAGGGCGGATCGCTTTTGAGTCGTTTCAACGGAGACGTTCGCGATTTGCGACGATCGACGAATGGCGAAGCAAACCCGGAATGACAAATTGACTTTGCCCACTTACTGGCCGAAAAATTCGGCCAGTTTGAGCCCTTGATCCCATGCATCCCATCCGCCGTCCCACCCTCAGCGAGCACACCGCTCAACACTTGCGCGACGGCTTCGCTGGTGGACGCTGGTCCGGCAAACTGCCGGGAGTCTCGCTGCTGGCGAAGGAGCTGGGCGTCTCCCGCGACGCGGTGCGTTCGGCCCTGCGCCTGCTGGAGGCGGAAGGCTTCATTTGTCACGGCGGTGCGGGGAAGAGCCGACACATCACGAAGCCAAACGACGTCCTTTACAAGCGGGTGCTGCGCATTGGAATCCTGCTTTCATCGCCCTTGGAGAAGGATAACGCCCACTCCAACGAGTTGGTCTTCACCATCCATCAGGCCATCGAGGCTGCGGGTCACGTCTGCTTCATTGCGACCAAGTCTGCGTTGTACTTCCACCGCAAGGTGGAGCGGATCCGGCGTTACATGAAGGAGTGCGAGGCGGATGCCTGGATTCTCTATTCCGCGCGACGCGATGTTTTGCAAATGGCGTCCGAGCTCCCAGACCCGATTTTTGCCCTTGGCCATCCCTTGGGATTGCCGATGGCGGGCTCGCGTGCCGATCTCACCCAACCGATCTGCGAATGCGTGGATCTTCTCGTGGCCAAAGGACATCGCAGCATCGTGCTGCTCTGTCCTTGGAAATGGCGTCAGCCGCAGCCGAACCAGTCCGCACAGGTCTTTCTCGACCGCCTGGGGCATCATGGAATTCAAGTCGACGTCCGCTACAATCTCCCTGAATGGGAGTACACGCCCGAAGGTCTGAACGCCCGGCTTCAAGCGCTGTTTCTCACCACCCCTCCGACCGCCCTGATCGTGATGGAGCCGGAGTGCCTCGGCCCGGTCCTTGTTTTCCTTGCTGGCCGCGGCCTGCGCGTGCCGGAGCAGGTCTCGGTGGTCAACATCCTGCCCGACCCCATGCAGGCATTTTACACTCCCGCCATCGCCCATTTCAGGTGGCCGATCCAGCCCCACGTGAAGCGGATCATCCAATGGGTCAACGCACTCGTCCGCGGCGAAGTGGATCTGAGAGTCTGCACGACGAGGCCGGTCTTTGTGCCTGCGGAGTCCATTGGCCGATGCCAAGCGTTTGGACCTCGCAGCCATTCCAAGTCGTAAGCGCTGGGTGCTGACTGCTCTTCGGCCAGTTGCGTTTCCCTTAATCCGGAATCATGAAATACAGACCACGAGATTCACGAAACATCCCGAGAATCCGGGCGTTCCGAGTCGCATCTGAATGATTCATCAGGTGAGTGCGAAGGTCGTCACGATTGTTTCTTCCTTTGTGCCATTCGTTTTCCTCCCAAGGACCACGGATGGGTTCTGGGCAAACCTTTGCCAGCAAGCGGGCAGGTTGGCTCAGTTCATGGGCCGGCCGCAGTCGGGGGCGCGATGATCCTGGTAGCATCGGAGATCGCGGCGTTGGCGCGTTTGACGTCGTCGGCATGGAGGCCGGATTTCTGGCCGCGTTTCCAGGTGAAGTCGGCGAGCACGGCGTCGATTTTCTTTAGCGCGGCGTTGCCCTCTGGCGT
>JAIYDT010000467.1 GCA_027487355.1 Verrucomicrobiaceae bacterium | reverse complement strand
GTCGAGCCGGTGCCGCCGCTCGGATCGAAGCGGAAATCGGTGATGATCTGCCCGGTCCAATCGACCGAGGCCGAAGGATTCAAGAGCAGGCCGTTCCACGCGTTCGCGGTCGGATAGTTGACGGTGCTGACGCGGGTGCCGGAGAAATTGGTGGCTCCGATGCGACCCCAGAAAAGCTGCGTGCCACCGGTGGCCGTGCTTCGGTAGCGGACCAGCAGGTGTTTCACCAGATCCCCGCTGACGTAAGCGGCATTGAGCTTCGAAACCATCGGGTCACCGCTGGTGGCGGTGGCGCTGAGGACTCCGCCGGCGATCGTCGGGGTGCCTGAATTGGTCGTCGCCCAGCCTTCGGCGTTTCCGGCGGTGTTGAAATTCCAGCGGGCATCGAGGCTGAACTCGACCGTCTGATCGACGAAGGAGGCGATGCCTCCCGCCTCGGCCGTGGCGCGGATGACATAGGTGCCAGCCTGCGAAAAGGCCGTCTGCGGTGTCGCGCTGTTCTGGGTCCGGAAGGTCACCAATCCAGGCCCGGAAATCTTCTGCCACGACCAGGTTGAGGCCACGTCGGCACTGGCGGTGAGGGTGAAGTTGTTGGAAACGCTCGGATTCTGTCCGGCCGCGAAGGTGATCTTCGGAGATGTTAGAGTGCTTGCGCTTTCGACGAGCGAGACGTTGTCGAAGTTCGCAACCGAGTTGCCGTTGTTGTTGAAGGACGAAACCATCAGGCCCGCCACCATCGTCGAGGGAGCCGTGCTGATCGTTTCCGCCGGTCCGAGCTGGAACCAGTTCGTGCCATCGGTCGATCGGAAGCTGGTGAAGACATTCCCCGACCGTGTGAGCCTCACCCAGTAGGGCGCGGTGAAGGCGGCGGTGCCGGAGCCGTTGCCGGTGGTGGCGGCCCCGTTGGTGGCGCGGGTCTGGAACGGGAGGCCGTTCAACGGAGTGGCACAGAGAAAGGCGTTCGCCGCATTCGCAGCAGTCGAGGCCCGCACCATGACGCCAGCCTTGGCCCAGGGATCGGTCCGATCCTGGGAAACGATGCGCGCGGTCAGTTGCGCGTCGCCACTGTAACTCTGGGAAAGGTAGTAGAAGCTGTCCGAGGTGGAGAAGATATCGGCGCCACTGCCATTCACGGTGAAAGTGCTGCCGCTGATCGTGCGCGAGCCCGCCTGTCCGGGTGAGCCGATGTCAGCGCCGACCCAGGTGTTTCCGGGAGCGGCCTGCGAGGCCAGCGGTTCGAGCAGGACATTGTCGAACACAGCGGCCGACGTCGAGGTGTTGGTGTGGGCCGTGACCGCCAGGCCCCAGACCGCATTCGTTGGAATGTCGGCGATCGTGGTGGCGCTGCCCTGCTGGACCCAGGTCACGCCGTCCTCGCTGCGGAACGAGGTGTAGGTCGTGCCGATGCGTCGTACCCGCAGCCAGTAGGGTGCGCGCAGCGTGTGGGAGGTCGGTTCGGTGTAGGCGGCATCCTCCAGGCGCCTCGTGAACCGCACCCCACCGCCACTGGTCACGGTGGCGGCGACGTTCGCGCTTTCACGGTCGAGCGAGGAGCGCAGCGTGAGGCCGCCAAAGGCCTTGCCGCCGTTGGTGGCGGAGAACCCGGAGACGCGGCAGGTGACCGACCCATTTCCTGTTAGAGGCTTCCAGACCATCCGCATCGAGTCGCTCATTTCCTCGAAGCCCATTCCCGATCCTGTTAGAGAGACCGTGCTGCTGGTGAGGGTCTGACCGCCGGTGGTGGTGGCGTCGCCGATGTTCTGCGTGGTCCAGTTCGCCGCGACCGGGAAGCCGCTGATGGTGCCAGTGAAATTCGCCGCCACGACTTCAACGCTCACGCTGCGGGTCACCGAGGACGTGCCGAGGGTGGCGGTGATGTTGAACTGGTAAATGCCGGTCGTGGGAAAGGTGAGCTGCGCGGGCAAGGCGTTGGCATTGGAGATCGACGCCGTGCCAGGACCGCTGGTCTGCGTGAGGCTGATCACGGGGGTGGTGCTGCCGATGCTGCCATCGATCACCAGGCCCTGGTTGACCTGGACCACGGCCTTTCCATTGGCCGGACGGGTGAGGGTGAGCTCGGCCTGTGGGGCGACGTGGGTGCCCTTGAGTTCGGAGATCAGGGCACCGACCGCCGTCTCATCCAGCGCACCTCGATAGAGCCGCACCTCGGCGATCCGGCCATTGAGATAGCGGGCGGCATTCCGGCTCCCACCGAGGGTGAGGCTGACGGCGCTGCGGGCGACGTTGAGGAACTCCGCGCCCTGCCTCCGGGAAACGCCCGAGACGCCATCAACATAGACCGCCATGTTGCGGTCCGGTCCTGCGGCGTCGCCGCTGACTTCAGAGCCATCCCACGTCGCGACGACCACATGCCACTGGTCATCGGCGATCGAACTACCAGATCCGTAGTGGGTCGTGTCGGTGTTTCCGATTCCAAAGCCTGGCTTACCAGTGGAAGGCAGCGCGAGCCCCCAGTCGTTCTTCACACCGGACTCGTCGGCGTCGATCAGGCCGGTGTTGTCGAACCAGTTCGTTTCGGTGCCGGTGCCGGTCGAATCGACTCGGACCACCATCGCGACGCTGAAAGCCGTCTCACCGCCGACCGGATTCGAAGCCGCTGGCAGGGCCAGACGTGCGGTGCCCGGGAAATCGATCGCGGCTTTGCCGGTGGGGGTGGCGTTGTGG
>JAIYDT010000223.1 GCA_027487355.1 Verrucomicrobiaceae bacterium | reverse complement strand
GCGATCACGTCCATCCTCGGAATCAATCCGGAATTCACCCGCGCGGCGACATAGCCCGCCGCTCCTTCCAGTGAGGTCGCCGCCACCAGCAGCACTCCAAACATCAGGATCAGCGACGCGCAGAGGCCGCGGGCGAGAATGCGCGACAACCACTTCCGCGCCGGGTCCGTCGGTCCCGCGTCGTTCACGAGGTTCAGCGACAGCCGCAACTTCGAGAGCACCTGTGAACCGGAGAACAACAAGGTCAGCATCGCGATGGCAAAGCCCCACGGATCCGAGCGCGGCGCGATCCGGGCGCTTTGCAGCACGCCCTCGATCGCCTTCGCCGCATCCTCACCGATCACGGCGGAAAGCTGGCGTTCCAACTGACCATGGGCAGTGGTCTCACCGAGAATCACCCCGGCCAGGGTCACCCCGAAAAGCAGCAGGGGAGTCAGGGAAACGAGCGCGTAAAAGGTCAGGGCTGCCGCGTTGTCGGTATGGCGATGCTCAACCCAGCGCCGCGAGAGGCGATGCCAGACAGGAGGGACTTGAGGCACCTTCATGGATCAGCGGTTGAAACCTAACATCCTGACCCGCTGCTGCCAGCCCTTAGTCTTCGGCGCACCTGATCCCGATCCCGAGCATGCAGACATCGTCTTCGAAATGCGCATTTCCGGAAAATGCACGGACGCCCTCCATCACTCCCTCCAGCTGTCCTTCGAGCGACTTGTGGGAAGAGCCCGCCACCGCCTCGAGAAGACGGCTTTCGAGGAACGAATCTCCTGAGACGTTCTGCGCCTCAATGATGCCGTCGGTGAACAGCAACAGCCGCCCCATCTGATCGAGGGGCAGCGTTCCGAGGGGGAAGTCCGCCCCGGGGAACAGGCCCAGCCCCGGACCCTTTCCGGCACGATCACCGGGGATCTGACTCACGCCCTGCTGTGAATCGACGATCGCCCCCGGATGTCCGGCGCAGGCATAGCTCAGGATGCCCTTCTTCAGATCGATCACTCCGTAGAAAGCGGTTGCGAACATGGTCGTGCGGGCACGGGTCAGGATCGAACAGAGTCCCTCGTTGAGCCCATGGAGGAAGGCCGCGGGATCCCCTGCCTGACTGCGTTGCTTTTCCAGCAGCCCGCGCAGCATCGCCACGATCAGGGCGGAGCGTACGCCATGGCCCATCACATCGCAGATCAGCACGCCGACGCAGCCTTCGGAAACTGGCACCACCTCGAAGAAATCGCCCGCCAGTCCGGAACTCGGCGCATAGCGGGAGGCGAACTCGATGGAATTGCCTTTCCCATCCTCGACATGTGGAAACTGGACATTGGAAAGCGCCTGCTGGATCTCCCTCGCCAGTTGCAGCTCCTCCTCGTAGGCCGCGTTGCGGGCGGTCAGCTCGGCGGCCAGCGCATACGCCTCCTGCTGCGCCTTCACCAGCGCGGTGACGTTGCTGGAAACCCCGAAGGTCCCCTTCAGGTGTCCATGCCGGTCCCGCCAGGGAAACTTGGAGGTCTGCACCCAGGTTTCGTCACCGGAACCACGCCACGTTTCACACTCGAGCTTGTCGGTCACAGGCTCTGCACTTTCCAGAATACGGCGCTCGTCGGCCTCGGCCGCCTTCCAATGCACCTCATCGAAAAACTCGCGGTCGCTCTTTCCAATGAGTTCCTGCTGGGAATGAAAACCCATCCAGTCAACCATCCGCCGGTTCGCCATGACGAAGCGGGAATCGAGATCCTTGAAATAGATCTGCAGCGGCACGTGATCGATCAACTGCCTGAGCAGATGACGCTCCTCCTCCAACTCGGCCTCCGCCGCTTTCCGCCGGCTGATGTCGATCATCGAACCCGCAATCCGGGTCGCCCGGCCCTGACGGTCGCGCACCACCGATCCCCTGATGCGCAGCCACAGCCAGCCACCGCTGCCGGTGAGCACGCGGCAGTCGATCGCCAGGGTTTCCGGGCCACCGGGATCCATTGAACGTCTTACGATGGACTCGAATCTGGAGCGCTCCTCCGGGTGGATCGCATCATGCGGTGGCAGGAACAGGTTCGGCGCGGAGGATTCCGAGCATTCGAGGAGTTCCAGGATACGACGGGAGCAGTAGATCCTGCGCTCGCCTGTGGTCCAATCCCAGATTCCCTCGTTCGAGGCACGCAGGGCGAGCACCATCCGTTCCGCCGCGTCCGCTTGACCATCGTTGCTCATCAGACGGAAATTGCATTTCCTGGGGGCCTGCGGCAATCTGTTTCCCAATGAAAATCCCGATCGGCCTTTTCCTCGCCCTCCTCACGTTCGCCCGGTCAGAGCCCTTGAAGCCGCTCAACGACTCCGCTGCGTGGAGCTTCGGTGATCCCGCCGCATGGTCCTGGAGCCAGGAAAACGGGGCCCCGGTGCTCACCCTTGCCAAGCCCTCCGCATTCAAACCCAAGGTCCGCAGCCCCTTCAACCTCGCCTGGCTGAAGACTGCGGACTGGGCCTCGTTCACCCTGACGGTCGAGGCGCGGTTGACGAAGTTCGACGAGGGAAACAACGACCTGTGCCTGGCCTTCGCCCGACAGGATGACACCCGCTTCTACTACGCCCACCTCGGCGAGAAGGCCGATGAGGTGCACCATCAGATTCATCTCGTCGATCACGTCGACCGCAGGAAAATCACTGCCACGCGAACCACAGGTACACCCTGGAAGCCCGGAGTCTGGCACAAGCTCAAGCTCGTCCGCGACACCACCACAGGCTCGATCGCTGTTTTCTTCGATGACATGACGAAGCCCGTGCTGACGGCACAGGACAAGACTCTCGAACACGGTTGGATCGGACTCGGCTCCTTCGACGACCTTGGCCAGTTCCGGAATCTGGTGATCGAGGGCACGAAAAAATGATCCGACACCCGAGCAACCGGCACCTTGCGCGATCTCGAAAGCCCACTAAACTCTCGCGGGTCATTCCGCCCTTTTCCCATGGTCAGCCACGCTCCTGAAATCCCTGCGACTCCCGACTACGATGTCGTCATCCTTGGCGGAGCCTTTTCGGGGTCCTCGCTGGCCCTGCTTCTGAAACGGGCGAGGCCGGAGACGCGGGTCCTGATTCTGGAGAAGTCTGAGGTGTTCGACCGCAAGGTTGGCGAGTCCACTTCGGAGGTCGCCGGTTGTTTCCTGACTCGTGTGCTCGGATTTTCCAATCATCTCGCCTGCAATCATTTCCAGAAGCACGGCCTGCGGATGTGGTTCAATGATCCTGGGAAAGCGAACGAGAACCCGAGCAGTTGCACCGAGATCGGGCCTTATTCCCAGGCCCGCATGGCGACTTTCCAGCTCGATCGCTCCAAGCTCGACCAGCACATGCTGGAGCAGGCGGTGACCGAGGGCTGCCACCTCGTGCGCCCCGCCTCGGTGAAATCCTTCGAGCTTCAGGGTGTCAACCGCAACATCGTCACCTACAAGGTCGGGGATGAAACGAGGACCCTCACGGCTGGATGGGTGGCCGACTGCTCGGGAAAAGCGAGTTTGCTGGCCCGGAAGATGGGCACCTGGCGGAACCTTCCTGAGCATCCCGTTCACTCGATGTGGGTGCGTTTCACCAAGGTCCGCTGTCTTGATTCCCATGAGTCGAGAACTCTCGCGCCCGAGCTCAAGAACGGCACCTTCGTCGCCCGGGCCAGCGCCACCAACCACCTCATGGGCCGTGGCTGGTGGTCGTGGATCATCCCGCTTTCGAACGGGGACTTTTCCGCCGGGGTGACCTGGGACGAGCGGCTTTTCACTCCTCCCTCGGAAGGCAGCATCGGCCAGAGACTCAAGGAGCACCTCACCGCCCATCCGATCGGCAAGCTGATGTTCGAGAACGCCGAGCCGGTGGAGAACGACGCGCGCGCCTACAAGAACCTGCCTTACTACAGCGAAAAAGCCGCCGGAGATGGCTGGATCCTCGCAGGTGATGCCGCCGGCTTCATGGATCCGCTGTATTCCCAGGGGCTCGATTACTGCGCGCATTCGGTCTATGCCGCGCACAAGATCCTGCTCAAATCCCTCGGTGGCGGGTGTGTTGAGATGGATATTAGTCGACATAACAAGGAGTTCAGCGAGTCCTATCACCGCTGGTTCAACGGCATCTACCGGAACAAGTATCAATACCTCGGCGATGCCGACCTGATGAACGCCGCCTTCCTGCTCGACATCGCGGCCTACTTCGTCGGCCCCGTGCGGCTGGTCTATCTCTTCACCGACGTGGAATTTTCAAAGATGCCCTACAACGGGCCCATCGGCGCGTTTTTCGGGAAGTTCATGGCGCTCTACAATCGTCGGCTCGAAGTGCTCGCTCGCAAGCGACTCTCCAACGGCACCTACGGCAAGAACAACCTCGGCCAACGCTACTTCGTGCGCATTCCCTTCGAAGCCAGCCCGAAGGCCTTCGGCCATCTCTTCCGCGGCGTGCGCGCCTGGCTCAAGCTTGAACTCGGACTGATGTTCACCAAGCCGATCCCCGCGATGGAGACACCGACGACCATCACAATGAGCAGGCAGGTTCAGGCCGAGCCTGCCTCTGCAGTGGCCTAGATGTCGCTTTTTTTTACCTCAGAAACGACGCACCGGTGGCGGAGGTCTGTTGCCTGGTGGCAGGGGTGGAGGAGCCTGAACAGGCGGCGTTGCCTTACTTTTCTGGACCGAGTGGAGCACCAGCGTGCCTCCCAGCACCAGCCCACCGATCAGAGCGATGATTCCATACCCCAGATCAGGGCGCTTGCCCTCTTCGACAATGATCGCATCGCTGGCAAGGTTCGGGTAGATGCCCTTGAGTTTCCTCAACTGCTTGCTGTTGGACTCGATCCCGAACTTCACAAGACCCTCCACGGATTTGGCGACGTGAAACTTGTCGGCATTCCTCAAGGCGAATTCCTTCAACCTTTCATTGCTCGACAGCGATTGATCCAGATCATGCATTTCATTCACGAACTTCAGCAGTTCGGCGTCCTTCGTCGCAATCAGGACATGGATCTCCCCTTCCTTCGATTTCGTTCCAGGTGGAACCAGTGGAACGAAGAGGGTGGTGGCATCTCCGATCCCGAACGTGCGGGAGCTTGAAGAATGGGTGACATCCAGCTCGCCTCCCTCGATGCGCAGCCATTTTGCCTTTGGCTCGCCTTTGATAGCGGTCTCGATGGAGATTGTGGTCGGCCTGCGGTTGCTCAGATAGGTGTAGACCGTCTGGCCTCCACCGGCGATGGCAGCGATCGAAATCAAAGGCAGCAGACATCCCAAACGCATGATTCCGCACAACTAGCAGACACATGTTGCCGGAGGAAAGAAAAAGCGGCGAATCAATCCGAAGATGTGGCCTTCCAACCCGGCAGCAGGAACAGCGACACCGCCATGCTTAGGGTGATGCCGATGACGGCCACCACGCCTAGGCTGACGAGAGCCTCGCTCGATGACCAGATCAGCGAGCCGAAGCCGATGACGTTCGAGACCGCACAGAACATCAGGGCCTTTCCTGTGCCGTTCCAGAGTTCCTTGAAACAGCCGCCGGTTCGCCGGAGCGTGAGCGTGACGTGGATGGCGTAGTCGATGCCGGTGCCTAACAGAAGAGGTGTCGCCATCAGGTTGACAAAGTTCCACCTCAAGCCTGCCGCGCTCATGATCGCCAGCAGCAGCAGCGTGCTGATGACCATGGCAAAGAGTGCAATCCCGACATCCGCCGGCCTGCGGAAGATGAAGAACATCATCACCAGCAGCAGGACCATCATCGGCACCAGCATCCGCATCACATCCGAGTGGATGAGTTTGGAAAGGGCCGGCTTGAAGAGTCCCCAGCCGCTGAGCCAGATGCCGTCGCCGTTCATCATGGCGAAGCGCTCGTAGTCCTTCCCGCCCGACTCCACGCCCTTCGACTGGACCAGGTTTCCGAGCACATAGCCGCCGCCTCCTTCGCGTCGGGTCATGAAAAGTCGCATCACCTCACGTGCGGAATCCGATTGGGGAAAGACCATGGTCGTTTCGGCCGACTGTCGTTCCATGGCCGCCAGCACCGCCTTTCCGAGGAAAAGCCCCTCTTCGGAAAAGCCCGCCGCATCGGCCTCCTTGAGCAGCCTTTCGCGATCTGCTGCCATCGCCTTCACCGTG
>JAIYDT010000469.1 GCA_027487355.1 Verrucomicrobiaceae bacterium | reverse complement strand
TCGGCGAGGTGCTGGGTCTCCTCCTTGATGGCCGTCTCGATCTCCTTGTTGTTGCTGGAAAACTGGAACCTCCGGTCCACCATCATCGACATGCCGACTCCGATCATCACGATGACGACGAGGCCCATCAGCCAACCGAAGACACCCGAGCTTTCGTTGGAGAACGACATTCAGCGCTGAAGGGTGGCAGTCGCCTGCTGGAGTTTCTCGCTGGCGGCGGCGCGGGAGCTCTTCAAGTTGTTGAGCTTGGTCTGGAAGGCTGCGGAGTTGACGATTCCGCCACTGACGCGGACCCGTTGACGCTCGTTTTCCCACTCCCGCTGCACTCCCTTGATCTCCATATCGATCTCCTCAAGGCGGATCGTCATGGCCGCCACCACTGACTTGGCCTGCGCCTTGTCCGCATCAGCCTTCTTCATCGCCTCGTCCTGCTTGGAACGATCCGCCGCGCTGAGGGCGGTCTGGACATCGTCAGCGTGCTGGCCGGCGACCTTGGTTTCGGCGGCCTTCGCCTTTTCCTTCTCCTTCACGTCGTACTGGAAGAACTCCTGCACATCGGCAGGCAGGTCGTCAAAGTCCGCGCGGGTGGAGCCGTCGGCATGGCTGAATGCCATCCCGATGGCATCCACGCGGGTCACGGTCACCTTCTGGTAGGACTTCCCGGAAAGGGTCTTCAGTTCGGGATACTTCAAGCCGATCGCCTCGCCGCGAACCTGTTCGCGATAGCTCTGCTTGTAGTCCTCAAAGCCCTTCCCGGTGGCGGCGATTTCAGCCTTCACCTTCTCGATGATGCGGACGACTCCATCGAGCTTGCCCTTGTTGAGGCGTGTCTGCCGGGACACTTCCTCCACCTCGGCGGCGGTTTTTTTGCGTTCTGGCGAGATTTCCAGGGCCTTGGATTTCGAGGCAATGGTCGATTTTACGGACTCAAGTTCCACCGCTTGCTCGCGGATGACGGATTCGATCGGTTTGTTTCCTCCGCCCATGCCTTCGTCGAAGGCGAACAGGAAGAGCACCCCGAATCCGATGAGGACGATGAGGGCGACGAGCGTGCCGATCACGCCCGGTCCGCGGCTGCTGCTGATGAGGTCGTCGAAAATGGCCATGGGGGTGGGGGTCAGTTGCTGCTCTTGACGGGATACTTGCGGCGGTAGTCGGCGAACCTGGCTTCAAGCTCCTTCTTCTTCGCATCGAGTGCGGCCAAATCCTTCTCGAGTCCTTCGATTTGCGAGGCCTGGGAATCGGCCTCGGCCTTGGCGAGCAGGAGTTCCCTGGTCCGATCAGGTGGGATGTCCTTCAGCTTTTCCTCGATGAGGGCGAGTTCACCTTCCAGACGCTTGATTTCAGTTCGCTGCTCGTCGCGCTGGCGGACCAGCTCCGGGTTCTCCTTGCAGGAGCAAACCGCAAGCAGGAGGCAGGCGAGGGTCGCCGTTCGGGATGATTTCATGGGGGTGAAAAGCGAGGTTCAGGGATTGGTGTAAAGCTGCGGGTTGGCCGGAAGGCCGGATGACCGGCTGGGTGTGTTCCTGGTCCTGGGAATGGGAGAGCAGTAGGAGGGGGGCGTCGGAACGTAGGGGTAGTAGTAAATGGTCGTTCTCCTCGGACTCCTGTAGCGGGCGACGATCTGATTCGATACGTTTTCCGACGATCCGAGTGACACCCGCCGGTCAAAGGCGGACGCGGCTTTCGGACGATCATACTGGGGAACTGCGGCAACAGTTTCGGTGGGCATGACAGGGGGTGTCGGTTTCCGGGTGGCAGCCAGTTCCCGGTCGATGCCTTCTTCATAGGCCAGGCGCTGCCTGTCCTCTGCGAGCCTGGCGGCCTTTGCCAGACCTTCATCCAGGCCAAACTGCTCCCATTGGCTTTCCGACAGCTCGGAGCAACCCAGTCTGGCCGAACCCGAGGCATGGCGGATCTGGACGCCGGAATCGTCAATCGAGACAATCTTCACCTGCTCGTAAATCCGACCCGCGCGGGACTGAAGGCGCGGCAATTCCTTTCCAAGCATCAGGCTCCGCGCTTTTTCGAGTTGGGTCGCCCGGGCGATCAGCAGGCCATCCTCGAGCGAGCGGATCTCGGCTTCCAGCTCGATTTTTCTGGAGGAAAGTTCGCTTCGTCTGGCCATCAAACCGGGCAGGTTTTCTACCGGGGTGGTGTCCTGCGAGGTCTGGCGCGTCATGCGATCAGCCTTCAGTTGGGCGACGGCGACCTTGTGTTCCAGTTCAACCCGCCGACCTTCCAGCCTGATGGATTCGGGATCCTTTCTGGATGAATTGCCTGTCCTGTTGCATGAAGCCAGGACCAGAGCACAGGCGGCAATTTGTATTCTCAGAATGAGTTGATACACGCGTGAGATCTAACATGGCAACTGCCTCGAAATGCAAGACCAGATTGTGTGGAGGTTGGCATCAGCAGCTGATTTCTCCAGGCGTTCGACCGGGAACGTGACAAAGCCGCCCGATTGGCGTTGATTTGTCGCTGATGAACCTCAAAACCGCCTTGACCGCCCTTCTTGGACTTGTGTCCGCAGCGCTGCTACCTTCGTGCGCCAGTTGTTGGAGCGGCGGCATTCCGCTGAGGCCCGGCGAGGAGGCGGCCCACCAGTTGGCGGTGGCGGACATCCGGAATGCCCGGAATGTGGTGGTCTATCGGGGCCTGGCCCATCCGCAGAAGCAAAAGCAATTGTATGCGAGGCAGCTCCGCACGGTGAATCACTTCTACCAGCATGGCTTCGAGTTCTTTTCCGAGCCCGTCGCCGTGCCGGCTTCAACGGTCCAGAAACTTCTCGATCTCTACAGCGATCCCGATTCCCACCAAACGCTCTCGATCAAGAGCATCTGCCGCTATCACCCGGACTACTCGCTGGTCTGGAATTCGGGCGGCGAGGAGCAGATCCTGCAAATCTGCTACGGATGCCATGAGTGGCGGCACTTCTGCTCGCGTGGTGTGCTTCAGACCGACATCAATGAGCCGGCTTACTTTGATAAACTGACAGTCTGGTTGCCGAAGTCGGATGGCGGGAGCTGATGAGATCCTGAACTGAAGGCATGAAAAAACCGGAAGCACCCTGGGGCGCTTCCGGTTTTGAATGAATCCGGTCAGATATCAGTTTTTCTTCTGCGGAGGCATGATCTGCGGCTGGACGTCAGTTCCCCAGACGGTGTCCTGGCCGGTCTGAAGCAGCGTTTTGCCACCGGGCAGAACGACCTGCTTGTCGGTCGGGCGGACGTTGTAGGAAACCGCGCTCTGGTCGGCGCGGAGCACCACGGCCCGCTTGTCAAAGGGGTCGAGGTCGCAGCTGCCGTCGGTCGTGGCGTTGTTCAGCGGGGTGATGGCGATCGGACGGGCCGGGTCGCCGGACGAGCTGAAACCGGTCTGGCCGTTCATGAGGTAGCCGAATCCGTTTTCGCCCGCTGCAAGGCAGTTGGCGGCGGTGTTCTTCACGTTGTCAGGCTTCTTGGTGTAGCTGATCTTCGCATAGAAGATTTCCTCCTGCTCGCAAATCCCGGCAGCGAAGAGCTGGCGGAACATGTCGTTGGCCGTGCTGCCTGACGAGGTGAGCTGTGAACCGGTGTTGTCCTTGACCGTTTGAGCGGTCGTGTTGTCCGGATAGCCCCCGTACTGGCTGTCGAACTCAAACAGGGCGAGGCCGATCTGCTTGGCGTTCGAGGTGGCCGTGATGAGGTCGCCCTTCTTCAGGTTCTTCATGAGCTGCGGGCCAGCGATGGCGGCAAGGGCAGCGATGATGATGATGACGACGAGAAGTTCCACGAGTGTGAAACCCTGCCGACGCTTGATGGTCGTTTTCATGGTGTTATGTTCAGGTTTTTACTGGTTTATCAATTGGGGCAATTGCCCCGGTTTTATGATCCCTCGACGAAATTTCGTCTCGGGATTGGAAGAAGGTAAGCTTCGCGCGGGGGACTTCAAGGGGAAAGCTTGAAGGAAAAACCTGGCGCTCAGGAGCGGGTGAACGCGTTGGCCAGAGCGGCCAGGTCCCCCGGGCTGGCCCGATCTGCTTCCAGGATGGCCTGCTTTTGAAGGTCAATGAGTTCCGTGATCCCCTTGCGGGCGAGGGCGAGCATCGAGGCGGTCTCTTCCGCCGAGAAGACGGCTTCCTCGCCGCTGCCTTGGATTTCAACAAACTCGAACTGTTCTGTCATGACGACGTTGAAGTCCACCGCCGCGTCCTTGTCCTCGGGGTAGTTGAGGTCGAGGATCGCCTCACCGTTGAAGATCCCGGCGGATACGGCGGCGACGAGCTTTTTCATCGGGAAATGCTTCAGCTTTCCGGCCGCAAAGAGACGGTTGAGCGCGATGGCCGCCGCGACGCAGCCACCGGTGATCGAGGCGGTGCGGGTGCCGCCGTCAGCCTGAAGGACGTCGCAGTCGATCCAGATCGTGCGCTGGCCGATCTTGGTGAGGTCGATCGCGGCGCGGAGGGCGCGACCGATGAGGCGCTGGATTTCCGAGGAGCGTCCGTCGAGTTTTCCCTTGGAGATGTCGCGCTGCTTCCGCTCGAGCGTGGAGTAGGGGAGCATCGAGTACTCAGCCGTCAGCCATCCGCCTTCAACGCGCTGGGCCTTCATCCAGCGGGGCACGTCGTCCTCGATGGTGGCGGCGCAAATGACCTTGGTGTTCCCGAACGAGACCAGCACGGAGCCGGTGGCGTAGGGGGCGATGTTTGGAACGAAGGAAATCTGGCGGAGTTGGTCGGGCTGGCGGCCGTCGGGGCGGGACATGGGGGGAGGAGAAAGTTCCAAGTTCCAACTTCCAAGTTCCAACTGAAGAAAATGAAGACGATTGCCAAGCGCCCGGGCGGAGGCAGACTGACGGCGATGTTGGAAATCTGCATCGATGGGGTGGCATCGGCCCTGGCAGCTTCGAAAGGCGGGGCGGACCGGGTGGAGCTTTGTGCCAATTTGCCGGAAGGTGGCACCACGCCGAGCGCCGGGATGATCCGCGCGGTGCGGCGGGTGTTTTCCGGAGGCCTGATGGTGATCATCCGCCCGCGAGGCTATGATTTCCTCTACTCGGCGGAGGAAATGGACGCGATGCTGGAGGACGTTCTCGTCGCCCGGGAGTTCGGCGCGGACGGGGTGGTGATTGGGTGTTTGAAGGCGGACGGCACGGTCGATGAGGAGCGCTGCGCCCGACTGATCGAGGCGGCTGGTCCTCTCGACGTGACTTTTCATCGCGCCTTCGACATGACCCGTGATCTCGGCGAGGCGTTGGAGACGATTTGTTCGCTGGGCGTGAAACGGATCCTCACTTCGGGTGGAAAGCCCGACGTGCCCGCCGGTGCGGTTGCCATCGCCGATCTCGTGAAACAATCCGCCGGACGGGTCTCCCTGATGCCCGGCGGCGGAGTGACCCCGGAGAATCTCGCGGAAATCGTGCGCGCGACCGGAGTCCGTGAAATTCACCTCAGCGCCCGACACCGGGTGAACGGCGGCATGACTTTCCGCAACGAAGGCTGCTTCATGGGAACGTTTTCCAAGGACGACGAGTACTCCTGGCGCGAGGCCAGCGAGGACCTCATCCGTCAGGCCAAGTCCGCCCTCATTTCCTCCATCCAGTCATGAACGCGACCATTCGACTCGCCATCGCCGGCATCCACATCGAGAGCAGCACCTTCTCGCCGCTGCGGACCTCGAAGGAGGATTTTCTGGCGACCCGTGGAGCGGAAATGCTCAGCCGCTATCCGTTTCTTGAGCTGCCGGAGTTCGCCTCGATCGAGCCGACCCCGCTGGCTCATTTCCGCGCAATCCCCGGCGGACAGGTGCGAAGGGGCTGTTACGAATCGATGAAACAGGAGATCCTCGACCGTCTAACAGAGGCGGGTCGGATCGACGCACTATACTTCGACATCCACGGCGCGATGGCGGTCGAGGGCCTACCCGATGCCGAAGCCGACCTGCTGGCGGCCTTGCGGGAAAGGCTCGGGCCCGACCTGCCGATCACGTGCAGCAGCGATCTCCACGGCAACGTCACCGACGAACTGGTCAGCGGCATCGACCTGATCACCACCTACCGCACCGCGCCCCACATCGACTGGATGGAAACCCGCGAGCGGGCGGTGCGACTGCTACTGGGATGGTTCCGGGAAAAAGGCAGGATCTTTCGAGCCCGAGTGGGGATTCCCGTGCTGGTGTCCGGGGAAATGTCGAGCACCGAGGCCGAGCCGGGACGCGGGCTTTATGCGCCGCTTGAGAGCGAATCGGCGCGACCGGGCATTCTCGATGCCTCGTTGTGGGTCGGATATGCTTGGGCGGATCAGGCGCGTTCAATGGCCAGCGTGGTGGTCACGGGAACGGATCAAGCAGCTGTGACAACGCTCGCATCGGAAATTGCCCAGCGCTACTGGCGGGCCCGTGCGGAGTTCCGCTTTGGATCTCGATCGGGCAGTGCCAACGAGTGCCTTGAGGCAGCCCTTCTGTTGGATCATGACGCCATTTTCCTCAGCGATGCCGGGGACAATCCAACCGCCGGTGCCGCAGGCGATGTGACACGCACGCTCGAGGCTCTGGTTTCCCATCCCGCTTTCGATGGCAACGGCCCGGCCACTGCGATCTTTGCCTCGATCCCGGATCCTGCCGCTGTCGATGTGTGTCTAACAGCCGGGATCGGCGCCAGCGTTTCCCTCCGTCTCGGAGGCAAGCTCGACCCCATCCACGGCCGCGAACTCCCGCTCACCGGCTGCGTGCTCACGCTTTCCGATCACGACCCCGTGGCAGGTCGTCAGGCCGTCGTGAAAGTCGGCTCCATCCACGTCATCATCACCCAGCACCGCAAGCCCTTCCACAAGCGACAGGACTTCCTCTCGCTCGATCTCGATCCGCTTCTGCACACGATCACCGTGGTGAAGATCGGCTACCTGGAGCCGGAGCTGAAAGCCATGGCCCGCCATCATTTCCTCGTGCTCTCGCCCGGTGCGGTGCCGCCGAAGATCGATGCGATTCCTTATGAAAAGGTGATCCGCCCGCTGTATCCGCTCGATGACCGATTCGACTGGCAACCTTCTCCCCGTCTTTTTCATTCCACTTTTTCAACACCATGAAATCCCTGCTCCTTTCGCTTCTCACCACGACCGCCCTTCAAGGGGCACAGCCGTCCTACACCATTGTCAGCAGCGCCGCCTCGACAGCAGATCCGGGATGGAAAGCCGTGATCGACGCCCTTCAGAAAAAGCATCCTGAGGCGAAACGCATCGTCTGGGAAAAGAGCGTGGCGGAGGTTCTCCCGGAACTCACCCGACAACACCCGCGCGACGTTTGCTTCGTCAGCCAGCCCACCGAGGCCAGCCTTGAGTTTGTCCGCAGCGTCCATCGCCTCACGCGGAAACTCGACTCCGATCCCTTCACCGACTGCCGCTGGGGCATTCTAACAGGAGCCGATGCTGCCAACGCGCTTGAGATCGCCGCCGAGCAAAAGCCGCTCGTCATCCATCACACGGTCTCCGGCACCGACCTCGCCACCGAGCGACTCGAAAGCGCGCAGACCTTCAGCGAACTGGAGGCCGGCAAGCGCGTCGTGAAATCCACGGGAGCCAAGGCTGTCACCGAGACCGGTCCGGCGGATTCGAGCTGGGACATCGCCACTGCGTTGGAGAAATCCGAAACCGGCCTCTTCATCACCTCCGGCCACGCCACCGAACGCGGCTGGCAGATCGGCTATCGCTACAAGAACGGCACCTGGAAAAGCGAGGCCGGCGGGCTGTTCGCGACCGATCTCAAGGGTGAATCCCGCGCCATCCACTGCCCCTCGCCGAAGGTCTATCTGCCCATCGGCAACTGCCTCATGGGCCACATCGATGGCCCCGACGCGATGGCCCTCGCCTTCATGAAAAGTGCCGGAGTCCGGCAGATGGCCGGTTACACGCTGCCAACCTGGTATGGCTATCAGGGCTGGGGACTGATCGATTATTTCGTCGAACAACCCGGCCGCTACTCGCTGAACGAGGCCTTCTTCGCCAACCAGGCCGCGCTGATTCATCGCCTCCAAACGCATTTCCCCGAAATTGCCGGCGAGGTAAGCGACAGCCCGATGGGAAAAATTTCCAAACCGATTCCCGTCGGCAAGCTCGCGAAGTCCGCCGGGCTCACGGCCGACGATGCCGAGGGCCTGCTTTTCGATCGCGATGTCGTTGCGTTCTACGGCGATCCTGCCTGGGACGCGCGCCTCGCCGAAGGCCCGCTGCAATGGAAGGAAACGTGGAAGCAGGAAGCAAAGGGTGGCTCGCTGGAAATCACGCCGCTGGCCGGTGAATCCAGTTTCGCCGCGATCAACACCAACGGCTCCCAGCGCGGCGGCCGACCCATCGTCAGGTTCTTCGACCAACGTATTGACCCTAACAGCGTGAAGATCACCGAGGGCGCGGATCTCCATCCGGTCATCACCGATGATTTCCTGCTCGTGCCGCTTCCGGCTTCGGCCACGGGTCCGCTGCGGATCGCCTTCACCGCGAAGGCGGCGGAATGAGCCTTGGCAGGGCAGCATGCGATGCCCAACCTGAGCCCGGACGATGAAAGAGCAGATCGCGGAGTTCGAACGCTGGGGCGCGGACGTCATCTTCGGGCGGGCCAAGGGCTTCCGCGCGACGATGATGCGGATGCTCATGCGGACCTTGTCCGGAGTCTATCGGCTGGTCGTGCAGTCGCGTCTGTCCGCCTACCGCAGCGGCTGGAAGCAGCAGCACCACCTCGGCACGCTGGTCGTCAGCATCGGCAATCTCACCGTCGGCGGCACCGGAAAAACCCCGGTCGTGGAACTGCTGGCCCGCACCCTTCGTGATCGCGGCCGCACCGTTTCCATCCTCAGCCGCGGCTACAAGAGCAAGAAGCTCGACGAGGTCCAGAAGTGGAAACGCGCCGACGGCAGCCTCTTCCCCGCTGACCGGATGCCGAAGGTTGTCAGCACTGGACGCGCGATCCTGCTGGAGTCGAAGTTCGCCGGCGACGAGCCGTTCATGCTCGCGGCGAACCTCGATGGCGTGTCGGTCGTGGTGGACAAGGATCGTGTGAAAGGCGGACGTTTCGCGATCAGCGAGCTGCAGGCGGACACCCTACTGCTCGACGATGGGATGCAGTATCTCAATCTCGCCCACGGCATCGACATCGTGCTGGTGGACGCCACCGCGCCCTTCGGCACCGAGGCCCTGCTGCCACGCGGCACCTTGCGTGAACCGAAGCGAAATCTCCGTCGCGCGAGTTATATCTTCATCACCAAGTGCGACGGCAGCTCGAACGACGCCCTCATCGCCCGCTTGAGGAAATACAACCGCGTCGCGGAGATCATCGAGTGCACCCACGGCCCGAAGTATCTGGAGGACGCCTTCACCCACGAGCGACTGCCGCTGGAGGCCCTGCAGGGGAAGTTCGTCGCCGCCATCAGCGGCATCGCCGTGCCGGAGAATTTCGAGCGCCAGGTCGAGAAGCTCGGCGCGAAGATCGAGATCCGGAAGCGCTTTTCCGACCATCACCGCTTTTCGCGAAAGGAAATCGCGAAGTTCCTCCAGCGCTGCGTCGAGCGCGACATGGAGATGATCGTTACCACTGAAAAGGACGCGGTCCGTTTCCCGAGGCCGAAGGAAATCGAGGTGCCGGTGTATTTCCTCCGCATCGAGGTGCAGATCCTGAAGGGCCACGAGGTTTGGGAAAAACTCATCGACCGCCTCTGCTCCCCGCCGCCCACCGGCGATCATCTGCTGCGCACCAGGGATGCGTATCCGGTGTGAGAGGTTTCCAGGGAAACTTGCTCAATGATGGCTTCGGCCGGTTTCCGCAGAGGTCACAGAGAATGGGTGAGGTCGCCGAGGACAGGAAATATTGATTGATCCGCGACCTCGGCGTTTCTCTGCGGTGAAAAAGGGCGGATCTCATCACCAGCTTGCATCCAAGCAAGATTCAAGGTGACGTTCGGCACGTTGCAGGCTTGAGTGACTTCGCGGCCGAAGGTTAGGTTCGCCCAACAAGATGCGAGCCCTGCCCTACCGCTGGATTTCCCGCGGCGAACCGTTCCGTGAAAAGGACGCTTCGCAAGGCTCGTTTCCGGCCATTTTGGAGCATCTGATCCGCCAGCGAGGCCTGCCGGCGGGCGATGACCTCGAGGGATTCCTCAATCCCCGACTGCGCGATCTGGCCGATCCCTTCCTGATTCCTGACATGCAGCTCGCCGTCGACCGGTTGCTGCTGGCGGTCGATCGCGGGGAAGAAGTCTGCATTTACGGCGATTATGACGTCGATGGCGTGACCTCGATCACCCTGATGCGGAAAATCCTCCACGCCTACGGGGTGGAGCCGCGCCATTTCATCCCGCGACGCAGCTCGGAGGGCTACGGACTCAGCACGGCGGCCTTGAAACGCTGCATGAGCGAGGGCGCGAAGCCGGACCTGCTCATTTCCGTGGACTGCGGCACGGTGTCGGTGGATGAGGTTGCGGCCTTGAATGCCGATGGCATCGACGTCGTCATCGTGGACCACCACGAGCCCGGCCACCGCGGCAAGCCGGACTGCGTGGCGCTCGTGAACCCGAAGTGCGGCAACGAGTTCGCCTATCTCTGCGCGGCGGGCGTCGTTTTCAAGCTCGGCCACGCCATGCTCAAGGCCCGCCCGGCGGATCTCGATCTCAAGGAGCTGATCGACCTGGTCGCCGTCGCCACCATTTCCGACATCGTGCCGATGATCGGCGAGAACCGCCTGCTGGTCCGCCATGGCCTTAAACGCCTGCCGCAGACGCTCAATCCCGGCCTCAAGGCGCTGCAGGAAGTCACCGGCATGAACGGTCATGCGACTTCGATGGACGTCGGCTTCCGCATCGGCCCGCGATTGAATGCCGCCGGTCGGATGGACTCGCCCGAGGATGCGCTGGAAACCCTTCTCACCGATTGCAAGCGGCTGGCCTTCGAGTTCGCCGAGAAGCTCGACCGCTACAACCGCGACCGCCAGCAGTACGAAACCCGCATCCGCAAGGAGGCGCTGGAGATGCTTGATGCCACCTTCGATCCCTCGCGTGACCCGGTCATCGTGCTCGGCTCGCGCGACTGGCATCCGGGTGTGGTCGGGATCGTCGCCTCGCGCCTGATGCGGCAGTTCCACAAGCCGACCTTCGTGGTCGCCATCGACTCGGAAGGCGTCGGCAAGGGTTCGGGCCGCAGCATCGAGGGAGTTTCGCTGGTCGAGGCCATCGACAGTTGCCGCGATGACCTCCTCGCCGGCGGTGGTCACGCCATGGCGGCGGGGCTTTCGATCCATGAGGACAAGATGGATGCCTTCCGCGAACGGTTCGCCGAGTATGTCCTGAACCACACCAACGAGCAGCAGCGCCAGCCCACGCTTTGCTACGATGCGGAGATCTCATTTTCACAACTCTCGCTGGAGTTCCTCGCCAGCTACGATCTCCTCCAGCCCTTCGGAAACGGCAACCCGCAGCCGGTCTTCATCTCACGCGGCGTCAGCCTCAGCCGCCCGCCGGTCCACATGAAGAACAACCACCTGCGCTTCATGCTCCGCCAGGGCTACGCCGAGCAGGATGCCGTCTTCTTCGGCGGCGGGGAAAAGCCACTGCCGGACCCACCATGGGACATCGCGTTCACGATTGATCGGAATACGTTTCGTGGACGGACGACGCTGCAACTGGTGATCCAGGATGTCCGGGCGGCGGAGTAGGTGGCTTTCGCGTGCGCAGTCCAAGGTGCTCCGCCCGGAGGAGTCCGGAATTGCAGTCCCTCCTCAGAAGTCTACGGTGGGTTTATCTTACACAAAGACGATTGCCAGCCTCCCAACGAACAAATCTCATGGCAGTGTTTGAAGAATTTCAGCGACCACTGACGGCCGCGGAGCATCGATCCATCCAGCTGAAGATATCTGCATTGG
>JAIYDT010000361.1 GCA_027487355.1 Verrucomicrobiaceae bacterium | reverse complement strand
TGTCGTGAAACTCACGAAGACTCTTTCGAACGACTATGCAGACCGCCATATCGGCAACCAGTTGCTTCGCTCAGGCACCGCGCCCTTATCTCACCACGGCGAATCTCAGGGCGCGGAATCTCCAGCCGACTTCATTCACAAGCTCCGCCTGGCCCTGAAGGAACTCCGCGAAACCGATCGGTGGCTCAAGCTGATCGCTCGCGCCAAATTGGCTCCTGCTGACTCCGATCTTCCGAACCTGATGTCCGAAACCGATCAACTCATCCGCATCTTCGTCAAAAGCATCGCCACTGCCGAAATGCGCCGCCAGGCCCGCTAGTCTCTTTCTTCCGATTTCGAGCAATCACTTCGCACACTCTTTTCCCTCAAACCTCTTCCCTTCGATGTTGGACGTTCAATGTTCAATGCTCGATGTTCAATTCCCACTTCCATGAATCTTCAGGATACCATCGCCCAGGAAAAGCTCCGCCACCTCACCCGCCGCCACTTCCTCCGCGACTGCACCACGGGTCTCGGCGGGATCTGGCTTGCTTCACAGGGCCTGGCTTCCGGCATGAGCAAGCCGGCAGTCCTTCGTGATGCCAATGATCCCCTGATGGCGCTGCCTCCGCAGGCGCTTGCGAAGGCGAAGCGCGTCATCTTCCTGCACATGGTGGGGGCTCCGAGCCAGCTCGACCTCTTCGACTACAAGCCCGAGCTCAAGCGCCTTGATGGCAAGGAGTGCCCGAAGGAATTCCTCGAAGGCAAGCGCTTCGCGTTCATTCAAGGCGTCCCGAAAATGTTGGGGCCGCAGTTCGAGTTCAAGCAGTATGGAAAGTCCGGGGCCTGGTTCTCCGACCGCCTGCCGAATCTCGCGCAGCACGCCGACAAGCTCTGCTTCATCAAGACGATGCAGACCGACCAGTTCAACCACGGTCCCGCCGAACTGCTCGTCCACACCGGCAACCAGAACCTCGGCTACCCCTCGCTCGGCTCGTGGGTCACCTGGGGACTCGGCAGCGACAACAACAACCTGCCCGGCTTCATGGTCCTCATTTCCGGCGGCCGCATCCCACGCGTCGGTGCCTCGTTGTGGGGCTCCGGCTTCCTGCCCTCGGTCTATCAAGGCGTGCAATGCCGCTCCGCAGGCGATCCAGTGCTCAATGCGGCGAACCCTCCCGGCATCACCCGCGACGTCCGCCGTACGGCGCTGGATGCGCTCGACCGGCTCGACCGCCAGACGCATCAGGAAATCGGCGATCCCGAAACGCTGACCCGCATTTCCCAGTATGAAATGGCCTTCCGCATGCAGGTCTCGGTGCCCGAGGTCATGGACATCTCGAAGGAACCCGCCCACATCCACGAGATGTATGGCACCAAGCCCGGCAAGGAATCCTTCGCCAACAACTGCCTGCTCGCACGCCGTCTTGCCGAGGCTGGCACGCGTTACATCCAGCTCTTCGACTGGGGCTGGGACACCCATGGATCGAACGCCGTCGAGTCGATCAAGGACGGCTTCGTGAAGAAGTGCGAGGACATCGACAAGCCGATCTCCGCCCTTCTAACAGATCTCGAGCAGCGCGGCCTGCTGGAGGACACGCTCGTCGTCTGGAGCGGTGAGTTCGGTCGCACCCCGATGCAGGAAAATCGTGGCGGCACCACCAACAAGTTCGTGGGTCGGGATCACAATCCGGGCGCTTTCACGCTATGGATGGCAGGCGCGGGAGTGAAACCCGGCTTCACCTACGGCGAAACCGATCCGGTCGGCTACAGCGCGGCGAAGGACCCGGTGCAGATCCGCGATTTCCATGCGACGATGCTCCACCTGTTAGGCTTCGATCACAAGAAGCTGACCTTCCCCTTCCAGGGCCTCGACCAGAAACTCACCGGCGTGAAACCGACCAAGGTTGTCACAGGCATTCTGGCTTAGATGCGAAGTTGCGTCACTTGTGCTACTTCACGCCAATCATCCGAATCGGAAGGATCTTTGCGAGGTGCTGAAAGTCCTTGTCGACGCTCAAGATTGAAAGGCGATGGCGGAATGCCACAGCAGCGATCAGGAAATCCGTATGAGAGGCTTGGATTCCGGCGGCCATGCAGCTGTTGCAAAATTCGGCAGCGGTCTCGTGATCGGAACTTGAGAGCAGAAGATCGGGAAAGGCGGACAGCGCGCGTTTCAATTTGAGAAACTGTGCTTTCTCTCGGATGCCGGAGAGGACTTCCTGGCGGATCGAGCCGATCATCCGGACATGTCCCTTCTCGATCAATTCCCTCAGTAAAGCGACCTCAGCCGTCTCAATCGGTTGCCTGCGTCGCAGGGCAAGCGACCAGACCGAGGAATCCACCAGAACACTCATGCCTTCGCACGGCGTCTACCGGCCTCAAGTTTCGGGTCGTAGTCGATCTTCCCGAACAGCCCGAGGATTTCCTGCTGCTTCTTGCGGGCAATATACTCGACGAGCGCATCCGTCACCGCCGCCTTCTTGCTGCGGTGCTTGCCGAGGGAAACCGCTTCCTCAAGGAGCTTCTGATCGATATCGAGATTGGTCGCCACGCACAAAGGCTCGCACAAGGGACCGCCTGCTGCAAGTTCCAAGGATCTTGTTACTTCACCAGCCCTTCCGAGGAACCGAACCAGACGGCCGCATAGGGCCACTCGGCTCCGTCACGCCAGAGAAAGGCGAAGAAGGGTCGGTCGAACCAGAACTTGCGGGGGACCGCCGTGGGGCCGCCCGATGCGAACGGATCGACTTCCATCTCGGCAGTGGATTCGAATTTCACTCCAAGGCCATCGACCTCGAGCTTCATGTCCGTCACGGCCTGCGAAACCTCAGAGGGGATCTTCGAGTCCTTGAACCAGATCGCTCCCTTGAAGTCGTCGCGAAAGTCCGCATGAGCTTTCAGTGAAATCTCCGGCACGCGCAAATCGTCCGCCTGGTGCAGGGTCTTGTCGTCCCAGCCCAATTCATCGCCCTCGTGTCGATCCCAGCCATCGCGCCAGGTCTTCACCCAGCGCATCGCCTCAATCATCGGCTGAGCCTCCGCCGGTTGATAGAGCACGAGGCTGTCATCCCCGACCTTCGCCAAAAGCTGCAGGGCCATGCAGCGCTCGGATGGCCGGAAGGCAAGCACGCGGACGCTTCCCGCATAGTCTTCCGCAGCCTCGCCCCTTGCCCCAAAGAACCGGACCGGCTTCTTTTCCGGACCCCATGAGAGCCTTGATTCGCCTGAGGGGCTGAAGGCCTTCCTGAAGAGGAAATCGCGCTTCATTCCCACATAGGCAGCCCGACCGCCTGCGACTCCATTGTATTTGAAGGGCTTCGGGCCTTCTCCAGCGAGGGCCTGCCATTTCTGATTCGCCTCATCCGCCAGCTTCTCCGAGGCATCTCCAGTCACGGCGAACCATCCGTCCTTGGGCAGCACCGCGTTCTCCTTCCATGAAAAGCCCGCCATGCGCGTGACCAGTGGATTCGGCGGCTCCACGCGATCCAGCGTCTTCGAGCTTTTCGATCCGAGCATGAGATCAAAGGCCGACTGCAAGGCTCCGGTCCAGACCGTGGTCTGGCCTGACGAGCAATCGACTCCAGGATGCGGCACGATTCCGATCTCCGCATGCAGGCATCCGGCGATCAGGGGCAGCAGGAGAATGGATCGTTTCATCGGCTGGGCTTGAGTTTCACGACGACGATATCCGCCGTCACGATGGCGAGCAACTTGCGGGTCGGATCCGGTGTGCCATCCGCGGCTTTCGGAGTCAGAACTGAAAGCAACTGCGGCATGCCATCTGCCAGGGTGAGCGAAGTGTTGCTTCTGATGGAATAGAAAAGAGGCATCTCGATCCATGACTCGTTGCCGAGCTCATCCTTTCTCACGTTCCACTTCCTGACGCCTGTATCGAAAACGATTTCGGGAGCGAGACGCAGGTCAATGATTGCCGGATCGGCATCGATCACAGGTTCGATTTCCAGCGTGCCGCCGGTATTCCGCGTTTCAAAGGCAGTGGGAGTGACCGACTGCATGGCCGCCTTGAATGCCTTTTCTTGAGGGGTCACGCTTTCCTTATTCGCGGCATCGCCGAGCCCCGCACAAGATGGCTCATATTCAGTCGGATAGATCACCTCGCGGATCGATTCAGTCGTCGCCTTCTGCCCACTCCTGGCGACCACCATCATGGTTTCATGCAAACTTGCCTTCTGCGCATCGATGGCCTTCTGAAGTTCCTCGCGCAACTTGCTGCCGTCTTTCCCGAGCTTCTCCTTGTAGAGCAAGCGGGTCGCTTCCGCCGAAGGCACTTCGATAAACTCCAGGGTCACCTGGACCTGCCTTGGGGCATTCAGCGGTTCGTCCCAGTCCTGAGCCTGGCCAGGGCTACCTTTGTCGAAAGCCTCCGGGGCTGGACGTGGTGCGGGTTCCTCAGCTCGGAGGAGGCCAGACAAGATCAGACAGGAGAAGAGAGTCAGTTTCATGAGTGAAGATGGGATTGGATGGATTCGATCCAGGTTCCTCATTTGGTGGTGGTGGAAGTGATCACATCGGCGGTCAACATCACCAACAGCTTGCGGCTGCGATCAGGAACTCCCTCCGCGTTTTTTGGGGTCAGAACGCAGAGGATCTCTGGTTCGCCATTCTTCAGCGTGAGTGACGCATTGGTCCTGATCGTATAGAAGAATGGCATCTCGACTGACGATTCGTTGCCGAGTTCGTCCTTGTGGACATTCCATTGTCTCGCGCCCGCTTCGAACACGATTTCGGGGGCAAGCCGGAGATCGACGATTTTCCCGTCCTCTCGGATCGCGGGTTCGATTTCAAGCATGCTACCAGTATTTCG
>JAIYDT010000569.1 GCA_027487355.1 Verrucomicrobiaceae bacterium | reverse complement strand
GCGTGGAAACGGACGCGCATGTTAGAGTCTGTTAGAAGCTTCGCCAGATCCGCAGGCTTGCCACATTCACCCACCCACTTCGCGGTCTGGGCGCGAATTTCTGCATCCTTGTCGACGGCGAGAACGGTGAAGAGGGCTTCATCAAATTCCTTCCCCTGGGAAAGCCCCCAAAGGGCGTGAATTCGCGCGAGCTGCGGTGCAGCGGTGTTTTTCGCGATCGTGGTGAGAAGCTCCCACTTCTTCCGTGAGGCGAGTTCCCACTGGGCGTCGAGTCGGACACGCTGGTCGGCGTGGCCGAGTCGCTTGGCGAGATCGGTGTCGGAGACCTTCGCTGGACCGGCTTTGAGAAAGGCCGCGACCTCCTTGCGCATCGCACTTCCTGTCTCCTTCGGGTCATCGAGTTTCCAGACCGCGCCCTTTTCCTTGAGCGGGTAACCGCCCTGCCAGTCGGCGACGTAGAGGGCTCCATCGGGCCCGAAGTTGCAACCGACATAGGCGGTGCCGGTGGCGACGCGCTGGTCGTCGACCATCTTGAAGGCTGCGCCGTTTTCCTCGACCTTGAAGGCGTTGATTTTCCCCGACGGGAACTGGGTCATGAAGAAGCAGCCCTTGAAGCGCTCGCTCAGGGCGGTGCCAGGATTGTAGGCAAAGCCGGAGGGGCCATCGAGGTAGTTGGAGAGCGGCGGCGTGAGGTAGGCGGGTTGGTCCGGGCCGTCTGGGAAAGAGATGCGCTCGGCCATCCAGGGATTGTACTTCGTGCCACGATATTGATAGTAGCCGCGCCAGCCGGTGTCGGAACCCTCGGTGATGTAAATGAAGCGCTCCTTCTCGCCGGGAGCATCCGAGTCATTGTCGACGGCGAAAATGTTGCCATAATCATCGAAGGCGATCTGCTGGACGTTGCGAAGTCCGCGGGCAAAGACCTCGAAGCCGGTGCCGTCCGGATTGCAGCGGAGCAGCGCGCCCTCGTGCGGGTAAAACCAGCGGGTGCCTTCCGAAGTGACGTTGGTGCCCTTGTCGCCGATGGTCCAGTAGACCTTCCCATCCGGCCCGAGGGTGAGGCCGTGCATGTCATGACCGGCGTAGTTGATGTGGAGGCCGAAGCCGGTGGCAAGGGACTTCCGAGCGTCGGCCTTTCCGTCTCCATTGGTGTCGCGAAGTTTCCACAAGTCTGGAGCGATGGTGGAATAGACGTCGCCCCGGTAAGCCAGCACTCCGGCGGCGATGCCGGTGACTTCGGTGCTGAATCCATCGGCAAAGAGCGTGGCCTTGTCCGCAACTCCGTCGCCATCGGTATCGACGAGCTTGTGAATCTTCTCGCTGGTGACGGTGAGGTCCTTCCAGTCGATCTTGCCGTCCTTGTTGAAGTCCTTGAGCGAGGGATGCTTCTTGAAGCGCTCGGAGGTGACGTTCTTTTTGTAGAAGTCGGATTTTTCCTGAACCGAGGTGTGGGAGAGATCGTCGGTGATCCACCAGGTGACCTCGCGGATGTCGAGGTCCTGGGTTTTGCGCCGGGTGGTCTCGGTGACATAGACCGAGCCTTCCACATCCACGCTGACGGCCACCGGGTTGATGAACATCGGTTCCTTCGCGAACAGGCTGCGGACCAGGCCTCCGGATTCAGGGTGGGTTTCCGGCGTGGCGGCGGAAAGCGCGAGCGGCGAGAAAAGCAGAAGGCTTCGGAAGGTCATGAAAAGGTCGGTCGCGGGGTGAGTCAGTCCTTGCGGGTGAGCTCGACAAAAACGTCCTCCAGCGTGGCTTCCTTACGGGAAAGCGAGCGCAGCGGCCATCCATACTGCGCCACGAGTTCGAAGAGCCGCTCGCGAACGTCGGCTCCGGAATCGACCAGGATCTCAAACCTCGTCCAGCCCTCGCCCTGGTCCTCGCCGGTGACGCGTTTGACGTTCTCCAGTCGTGAAAGAGCGCCGGAGATCGTTTGGAGATCCCCTTGGACCTCAAGCTGGACCTTTCCGGCCGCGCGCATGCCCTCGACGAGGTTGCGCGGCGTGTCCTGGGCCTTGATTCTCCCGCCGTCGATGATGATGACACGCGAGCAGGTGGCTTCGACCTCGCTCAGGATATGCGTGGAAAGAAGAACGGTGTGATTTTCCGCAAGCTGGCGGATCAGCTCGCGGATCTGGCGGATCTGGTTGGGGTCGAGCCCGTTCGTGGGTTCGTCGAGGATCAGGAGTTCGGGCGAATGGACCAGGGCATCGGCCAGACCGACCCGCTGACGGTAGCCTTTCGACAGGACGCTGATCATCTTCTTTTTCACCGAATCCAGCCCGCAGGTCTCGATGACCTCCTCGACCCGGTTTTTCGCATCGCGATTTCCCAATCCCTTGAGGTTGGCGCGGAAGCGGAGATACTCGCGGACCCGCATGTCGTCATAAAGCGGCACGTTTTCCGGCATGTAGCCGATGCTGCGGCGGGCGGCGATGGACTCCCGGTAAACGTCGTGCCCGGCCACGCTGGCAGTGCCGGAGGTGGGGGGGAGATAACCGGTCAGCATCCGCAGGGTGGTGGTCTTGCCGGCTCCGTTGGGCCCGAGGAAGCCGATGATCTCGCCTTTTTCGACGGAAAATGAGATTCCGCGCACGGCTTCGTGGCGGGGGAAACGCTTCGTGAGATTGACGACTTCGATCATGGATGGCGGAACTCGGCTGGGTGTGTGAAAAACCGCCCTGAGCGGTTGACGTGTCGGGGACTCCCCCTTAACTAAGCGCTGCGCGCGGGGGGCCAAGCGAGAAAATCATGCCCGACCCTCCGGCTTTCCCAATCAAGCCCCATGAACTCATCGGTTTCTGCCCGCCTCAACGCGGACTTGCTCGAAGAACAGTACGCCAAATGGACAGAAGATCCACGCTCGGTCGAACCGACCTGGTCGGCCTTCTTCGAGGGATTCGAACTCGGATCTGCCCAACTCCGGCAGGCCGGAGCCGCAGCCGCGCCTGCTCAGGCCGCTGTTTCCGCTCCGGCAGCTGCCCCGGCGTCCGACTTCGCGCTCTATGGGAAAGTGGTCAGCCTGATCTACAATTACCGCACGCTCGGCCACACCCAGGCCCGCATCAATCCGCTGGAGGACGCCCCGGAGCGCAATCCTCGCCTTCGTCTGGAGCAATTCGGCCTGACGGAAGCCGATCTCGAGCG
>JAIYDT010000448.1 GCA_027487355.1 Verrucomicrobiaceae bacterium | reverse complement strand
GCTGCGTGATCGATTTCACCGTCCACTCGTTCACCAAGGAGCTCCTTGAAGCCGCGCTGAAACAGGGAACCCGTCTCGTGATCGGCACCACCGGCCACACCAACGAGGAACGCGCCGCCATTTACGAAGCCGGGAAAACGATCCCGATCGTCTACGCGCCGAACTTCTCGGTCGGCGTGAACACCCTTTTCTGGCTGACCCGCAAGGCCGCGCAGATCCTCAAGCAGGACCGCTTCGACATCGAGGTCACGGAAATGCACCACAAGCACAAGATTGATGCGCCGTCCGGCACCGCGCGACGTCTCCTGGAAATCCTCAATGAGGAGACCGGCACGTCTTACGATGACGACATCGCACACGGCCGCTTCGGAAACATCGGTCCACGCAAGCCTCGCGAGATCGGCATGCACACGCTGCGCGGTGGTGACGTCGTCGGAGACCACACCGTTCTTTTCGCCGCCGATGGCGAGCGGGTGGAGCTCACCCACAAGGCCAGCTCTCGACTCACCTTCGCAGCCGGTGCCGTTCGCGCCTCGGTCTGGCTCGCCAGCCAACAGCCGGGCGTTTATGACATGCAGGATGTCCTTGGGTTGAAGTAACGGGGAAAGATCAAGTCCTCACAAAACTGGCAACAAGCCGGAACACTCCAACATGATCGGCCAACCATTGACCTCTCTCATCGCCCTATTGGGAGCCTCCTTGCTCACATTGCAAGCGGTTGCTCAGGAGAAGGCCTCGGTTGAGAATGAGACCCTTGTTGAGGTTGGCAAAATGTTCGATGCAACGATCAAAGTGATCCGCATCCCGATCACCGGCAAGGGACGTTTCCTCCGGATCAACAAGAATGGCAAGGATACGGCGGCTATCCCACTCGACCTCTACAATCACCTGACAGTTTACATTTTTTCCGGCAAAGGCTTGGGACTTTACCCCAGGGATCCCAGGGGCCCTGAAGGCGTTTCCGTCCGGATTGTTGCATCAGGCTCTTCGCAGAGCCAAACAACGAGTGTCAGTTACACCATACCTGAGAAATCATCAGAATCCTCGACTGCGCTCCAACAGGGCGACTTGCTCTACGATAGGCGCGATCAAGGAACCGAGAAGTCTTCCATGGGCAACCTCAAGATCTGGTTGGATACAAAAGACAAGTGAATCCAGTTCAGGGTCGCAAACTTGACTGAAACCCATCCAAACCTCTGACAACTCCATCCTCCATCTACCGGGCCGGCATTGCCTTGGGATCGAATCTCGGTTCCAGACTCGCGAACCTCCAGGCGGCGCGCGATCTGCTCAAAGGCATCGCCATTCCAGACGCCCTGTTCCTTCAGGCCCCGATCTATCAGACGGAACCAGTGGATTGCCCTCCGGACTCTTCCGATTTCTACAACACGGTCATCGAGATCGCCTTTTATGGCGGGCCATTTGATCTGCTGGACTTCACCCAGGCGATCGAATTCAAGCTAGGCCGCACGCCACAGCCGCTGCCCAACGCACCCCGGGTGATCGACCTCGACATTCTCTACTTCGGCGACCTTCGTCTGGATGCAGGGATTCTGGAACTCCCTCACCCCCGCCTCACCTCGCGTCGTTTCGTGCTGGAGCCGCTCGCCTGGATACGTCCGGAACTGGAACTGCCGGGAGACACGGTCACGATCCAGGAGCATCTGGACCATCTCGAATCCTCGGAAGCCCCTCTGGCCTTGGTGCAGGCCGCGTGGTAGTTTTCTCCTTCAGTGTTCCATGACCAGCCTCGACAAATCCGCTGCCCTCCGCGCCCGTAAAGGCGGCAAGTCCATCGCGGCCCTCACGGCATACGATTACCCGACCGCGCGCCTGCTCGATGAATCCGGGGTCGACCTCCTGCTCGTTGGAGACTCGCTCGGCATGGTCGTCCTTGGTTTCCCGGACACCACCCATGTCACGCTCGCGCACATGCTGCATCACACGGCGGCAGTCGCGCGGGCGAAGACCAAGGCCCTCGTCGTCGCCGACCTGCCGATTCACAGCTACGACACTCCGGACCAGGCGCTGGCCAATGCACGCTTGCTCGTCGAGGCCGGGGCGGAAGCCGTGAAGCTCGAAGGAGGCATCCGCCAAGCCGAAAAGGTCCGCGCCATAACCTCCGCAGGCATTCCCGTCTGCGGCCATCTCGGCATGCTTCCGCAGCGGGTGCTTGAAGAAGGTGGCTATCACAAGAAAGGCAAGACCCCCGAGCAAAGCGCGGCTCTTCTCGAAGGTGCGCTGGCCCTCATCGAGGCGGGTGTGTTCGCGATCGTCCTCGAGAGCGTGGTGCCTCTAACAGCCGCCTCATTGACCGCCGCGATCTCCGTTCCGACGATCGGCATCGGCTGTGGAAATGGAAACTGCGATGGCGAGGTCGCCGTGGTGACCGACCTGATCGGCAGCTACCCGTGGTTCGTGCCGCCGTTTGCGAGACCCGAGGGGGATGTCGCGTCCATCGTCCGCCACGCCTCACTCGCCTACACCCAACGCGTCCACTCCACGTGATCGGTCCGGACAAGCAGGCTCTTCTGGAGGAACGCATGGCCGCCCTCGGGGTTGCGGAGGCGGATCTGGTCGAAAAGTTCATCCTCGGTTCCGGGTCCGGTGGCCAGAAGATCAACAAGACTTCGTCCTGCGTTTACCTGAAGCACGGGCCCAGCGGCCTTGAGATCAAGTGCCAGGCCAACCGTTCCCGCGAGCTCAACCGCTACCAGGCCCGACGCGAACTCTGCGACAAACTCGACGAGATCCGCCTCGGCAAGGCCTCCGCCCGCCAGCAGGAAATGGAAAAGACCCGCCGACAGAAGCGCCGCCGCTCGCGCCGCTCCAAGCAGCAATCGGTCGCCGACAAACGGATCCTTTCGCAGAAGAAAAACCTCCGTCGTTCACCGGGCGCCGGAGACTGACTTCTGGCTCTTGATTCTTGCCTCTGGATTCTAAACTCTTTCCCCATGCGCCAATACCATGAACTCCTCCGCGACGTGCTGGCGCACGGCGAATCGCGGTCCGACCGCACCGGAACCGGCACGCTCTCGGTCTTCGGACGTCAGGCCCGCTACGATCTGCGGGAAGGATTTCCCTGCCTGACGACGAAGAAACTCCACCTCCGCTCGATCATCCACGAGCTGCTCTGGTTTCTGAAGGGCGCAACCAATACGGCCTACCTCAAGGAAAACGGAGTCACCATCTGGGACGAGTGGGCCGATGAAAACGGCGACCTCGGCCCCGTGTATGGAAAGCAATGGCGCGCCTGGACCACAGACGACGGCCGTGTGATCGATCAGATCAAACTCCTCATCGACGGACTGAAGGGAAATCCCCACTCGCGCCGCCACATCGTCTCCGCTTGGAATGTCGGCGAGATCGAACGCATGGCCCTGCCCCCCTGCCATCTGTTGTTCCAGTTCTACGTGCACGAACCCGTCAACGGCGGACGCCCCGGCCTTTCCTGCCAGCTCTACCAGCGCAGCGCGGACCTGTTTCTCGGGGTGCCGTTCAACATCGCCTCCTACGCGCTGATGACCCTCATGATCGCTCAGGTCTGCGGCTATGAGGCCCGTGATTTCGTCCACACCTTCGGCGATCTTCATCTCTACGCGAACCATCTCGATCAGGCGAAGCTCCAGTTGACCCGCGAATCCAGGCCGCTGCCGACGATGTGGATCAATCCGGACGTCCGCGAAATCGATGGCTTCACCTTCGATGACTTCCGCCTGGAAAACTACGACCCGCACCCGCACATCAAGGCTCCGATCGCCGTATGATGATCGACTATGAACATCGTAGCGAACACCCGCTCACCCGTCGGCAGTTCGTCCTACGGCTGTTCAGCCGTGCCGGATTTGCTGCGCTTTTCATCGGTGGGGCGCTTGGCATCGGAATCGTCGGCTACCATCAGCTTGAGCAGCTTTCCTGGACGGATTCATTCCTGAACGCCTCGATGATCCTCGGCGGCATGGGCCCGGTGAACGAAATGAAGACCGAGGCGGGAAAGATCTTTGCCGGAAGCTATGCGCTGTTTTCCGGCCTCGTCTTCATCGCCGTCACCGGCATGCTGCTGACACCGGTCGCCCATCGACTACTTCATCGCTTCCACTACGATTCCGACAACTCCAATTCCTGAATGATCCGCCTCGTTGCCATCGTCGCCATGACCTCCGACCGCATCATTGGCCGTGATGGCACCCTGCCCTGGCACCTGCCAGAGGATCTCGCGTTCTTCAAGCGCACGACTTCCGGTCATCCGATCGTCATGGGCAGAAAGACCTACGAATCGATCGGAAGACCGCTGCCGAAGCGCCGCAACATCGTGCTGACCCGTGATCGCAACTGGAGCGTTCCGGGGGTGGAAACGATCCATCAACCCTCTGATCTGACTTCATTGGCTGGCCTCGAAGGCACGGTCTTCATCATCGGCGGCGCGGAGGTTTACTCGGCCTTCCTCGATCTAACAGACGAGCTGCTGGTCTCGCGCGTGCAGGAGAAATTTCCCGGAGACACCCGCTTTCCCGAATTCGAGAGCAGGTTCCCTCATCAAGAGAAGAT
>JAIYDT010000358.1 GCA_027487355.1 Verrucomicrobiaceae bacterium | reverse complement strand
GATTGAAAAGGTGGGTAATCTTTAAGAGGAAAACAAAACCGCGAATGAACGCCAATACACACGAATTTTCAATGAGTTATGTGAATCGGGCGATTCACCCTAAGGGTAAGCGCTTTGGTTTTCGTAATTCATTCATTTCCAGTATTTTATTGGCGTTCATTCGGGTTCATTCGCGGTTTCTAGGGCAATGGGGTGAGGCGCCTGCCGCAGTCCCGGGGGATGTGGGTCATGCAGGCGGCGACACAGTTTGAACTGCCTTTTCGGCGGATGGCGGGGGGTCGCGAACGGGGGCGAAAACCGGTTTGATCCTTAACAGGAAAATGGAAAACCACGAAAGTCACGGAAAGCACGAAAGCAGAAGCAATGGTCTCCATCTTCGCACTCACCTGATGAATGAGTCTGAAGCGTTTCGGAACTGCCTGATTTTCGCGATGGTTCGTGAATTTCGTGGTTTGGAGTTCAGGATTTAAGCCAAATCTCCCAAGCGATTGGATTTGTGGGCTTTGCAGAGCCGACAGCGGGCTTTGCAGAGCCGACAGCCGTCATTGCAGAGCCGACAGCCGTCGTTGCAGAGCCGACAGCGGTCATTGCAGAGGCGACAGCGGTCGTTGCAGAGTCGACAGCGGTCGTTGCAGAGGCGACAGCCGTCGTTGCAGAGTCGACAGCGGTCGTTGCAGAGGTGACAGCGGGCGTTGCAGAGGTGACAGCGGGCGTTGCAGAGGTGACAGCGGGCGTTGCAGAGGCGACAGCGGGCGTTGCAGAGGTGACAGCGGGCGTTGCAGTGAGCATCCGTTCGTCGTCATGCCTTCAGGCTATTCTGAAGAATCCCCCCAGAAGGGAGGCACTGCGAACCGAAAACAATGCCGCCCCGCCCGGAGGTGAATCCAGACGGGGCGGACTTTGATGGGAGCGAAGGGGCGCTCCGAGGGGGAGATCACTCGCTGACCTTGGCCCGGATGAAGTCGGTGGAAACCGTCGGCACCGTGCCTGCCACACGGAAGGTGCGGTAGGTCCAGCCAGTGGACAACGTGGGCAGTCCGGTCTGGATGGTGGTGGCGTCGCCTCCAGTCACTTCGGTGATGGTGTCAGTGAAGGTGGCGAGGTCTGCGGCTCCCTCAATGCGGTAGGTGATGGCGTCGATCAGCGCGGAGACCTTTTCAGGAGATCCCGAGAAGGTGGCTCCGGTGAGGACCGGCAGGGTGAGCGTGAGAACCTGATCGGAACCCACGGTGGCCACCTTGCCGACGACCTTGCCGTCTTCAACCGCCGAGAGCGGATTTCCGTCGAAGGCGAATTCGTAGAGGTTGTTCTTTCCGTCACCATCCGGGTCGGCGGACTTGGCGCTGCTGTGGGCGGCGTCGCTGTCGTCGAGTCCCTTGGCAACGGCCCACGAGGCGTAGCCCGAGGCGGCGGGTCCGGTGGTGACCGTGAGGGTTCCGGTTCCGGAGAAGTGGACGTCATCAATGTAGGTCGCGCCGGATCCGGTGGCCCCGTAGGTTCCCGGGGACTTGGCCGTTCCTTCGATGGTGAGTTCATCGATGGTGTCGGTGCCGGAGTAGTCGAGGGCGATCGAGGCCCCGGCTCCGATCGAGACGTCGGCGGCGGCGGCGAGGTAGGCCGTGGAAATGGCCAGCTTTCCGGCGTTGACGACCGTATTGCCGGTGTAGGTGTTCGCACCGGTAAGCGTCAGGGTTCCGACACCGTTCTTGGTGAGTCCGCCCGCGCCGCCTTCACTGAGGTTCCGGTCGATCAAGGGAGCGGAAACCGTCAGGTCCGCTGCTGCGGACGTGGTGGCGTTCGCCACGTTGAAGACGGTGTTCGTGTTGAGGTGGATGCCATTGAAGGTGCCGTTGGTCGAGATGGTGGAAGCGGTGGTTCCTCCAACCGTCACCACGGCAGCCGCGTCGAAGCTGTAGGTTTGGTAGCCAGCCGCCGCTCCGCTGACGGAAGTGAGGGTGCCACCGTTGAGGGTGACAGAGCCGAGTCGGTTGAAGACCACTCCGCCGTTGGTCACGGTGCCGCCGGAATCGATCACCAGAGTCGTGGCCAGGGTCGAGGCGTTGCCGCCAAGGGTATCCCCGGAACTGAACTGGAGGGTTCCTCCGTTGTTGACCGTGACCGTGTGGGCCACCTGGTTGTTTCCAAGCGCGCTGGTGACGGGGTTGAGGGTGTTGTTCGGCAGGTTGAGGATCAAGGTTCCGCCGTTGACCGTGGTGTTCCCGGTGTAGGAGCTGGCTCCGGAGAGGGTCAGGGCGCCGGTTCCCACCTTGGTCAGACCGACCTTGCCGGAGGTGTTCCGGATGGAACCCGCGAAGGTGCTGGTCTGGTTGTTGTTTCCGGCCGTGAGCAGGTAGTCGCCCGTTCCAGCGGTGTTGTCGATGATCGCGTTGGCCGCGCCGGTCAGGCCGTTGACCCGCAGGTTGCGTCCGTTGAGGTCGAGCGTGGCGGTGTTGGCGTTGGCGCTGGTTCCGAAGACGACGTTTCCTTTTCCTGTGCCAAAGGGGAGCGCGTCATCGATCCCGACCTTGAGCACGACGTTGGCGGCCACGTTCGCCCAGTAGCTCGGACCGGTGTCTCCGATCGTGGTGTTGCCGGCGTAGTTGTTGGCCGCGCTCAGAATGACCGGACCCGCATCCCAGTTGATGGCCAGGCCACCCGCACCGGTGATGAGACCATTGACGGTCAGGGTTTTCGGCCCCCATCCACCTTGGAGATAACCGCCACCGGCACCCAGGGAGATGGTGCGGTTGGCGTTGATCACCGGCGTCGAATCGTTGTTGTAAAGGGTGGCGCCGTTGAGGGTGACATTGACGGTAGGCGTGGCGGGGACTGCCCCAAGCTGGGCATCATCGGTGATTTGAAGCGTGCCGCCATTGACGGTCGTTCCACCGGTGTAGGTGTTTGCGCCAGTCAGGGTCGTCCTTCCGGTGCCGTTGAAGGTCATTCCACCACTGCTGTTGGGAGTGGGGGCCGTACCGGTCACGGTGGCTGCAGTGGTGGCACCGCCGCCGGTCAGGACAAAGGTCGGAGTCGCGGTGTATCCCACACCCGGGTTGGTGATGGTGATGCCGGTGACGACGCCGCCGGCCACCGTGGCGACTGCGGTCGCGCCGAAGCCGGTGGTGTCGCCAGGATCGTTCACGATCTGGACCAGTGGAGCGCCGATGTAGCCGGCTCCACCGGTGAAGGAGGCGATGCCGTTCACCCCATTGCCGGAACCGGCGGTCGGAGCAAGCAGGGCGGCGCCGATGGTGATGTTGGTATTGCTGTTGTGGATCGTGCCGCCGTTGCCATAGACATAGACGCCATCGACGTTGGTTCCGGGCATGAAGGCGACGCCGCGGCTGGCGGCGGTTGCGGCGAGCGTGCCACCATTGAAGTTGATCAGCGCCGTCGGATTGGCATTTCCAGCCACGACCTCACTGACGGTCAAGGTGCCGTTGGTCAGGAGGTTCACCGCGCCGAGGGTGCCAGCGGTGTTGCTGACGGCCAGGTTGAGCCCTCTTCCGGTGACGGTGGCGCTGGCTCCGGTGACGAAGGCGGCTGAGGTGCCACCCCCGACGGTGACGACCGAAGACGCACCGCTGGTTCCTGCCCAGTTGATCGCGAGTGGATTGGCTGCGGTTGCGCCGAAGTTCACCGTGCCGCCCTCGACATTGAGGGAGCCCGAGGAGCTGGCACCGCCACGGCCCACGACGATCCAGCCGTTGCTGGTCACGGTGCCGGCAGTGAGATCCATGACGCCGATGGCGTTGTCGGCAGCGGCACCGACTCCGATTTCATTCGCGGTCAAGGTTCCACCGGACATGCTGTAGTAGCCATTTCCGGACGCGGCCGATCCGATCCGCAGGTTGTCGACACCTGCTCCTTGGGTGAGGGTGACGGTGCCGCCCGACTGGTAAACCGCACCGGAAACTCCGAAGGAGTTGCCCACGTGCAAATTCGAGCGGGTGATGCTCACTCCAGTCGGGATGGTGAGGACACCTGATCCTGCCGCCTGACCGACGATGAAGGTGTTGGCGACTGTGCTGGTCCCGAAGGCACCACTGAGGTTCAGGGTGCCTCCTCCGGTGACAAAGAGCCCTCCAGTCAAACCGGCCGAACCGGTCAAGTTGAGTGTGCCGCCGTTGACGGTGGTGTTGCCGGTGTAGGTGTTCGCTCCGGACAGAGTGAGGGACCCAGTTCCGGACTTGGTGAGACCGAATCCCGTGCCACTGATGGCACCGCCGACGGTGAGTGCGGCAGTTCCGTTGGTGGTGAGCACGGCGTTTGCCGTCAGGCTCACAGCGCCAGTGCCGAGATCGAGGTCGTTGCTGCCCCCGAAGGCGAATCCGGCATTCCAGATCTGGGGATTGTTGGCGGAAAGCGCGATCGGCGAGCCGCTGGAGTTGTCAATCGTGCCGCCGTTGATCACCAGGGTTCCGGTTCCGATCGCCGAGGCATGATTGAGATGAATCGCTCCGGCATTCAGGGTTGTTGCGCCTGGATAGGTGTTGGGATTGTTGATCACCAGGTTCGCATCGCCACCTTTTGTCAGGGCACCGGTGTTGATGCCGTTGCTGCCAGTGAGGGTGTAGTTCAGCGAGAAGTTATCGAAGATGGTGCTGGTCGGGCTGACCGTGCCGTCGTTGATCGCGAGGGTCGTGGTGCCGGTGGCCGAATCATCGAAGAGCACGGTGTCGTTGGTCTGGAAGTCGGTTCCAGTCCCTCCGGTGATCAACTTCCAGTTTTTCGATCCTCCGATGGCCGTGGTGGTCCACGCTCCGCTGGCAAGACCCGTCCAGGCTGGTGAATCCCCGGCGATGCTCAGGGCGATGGCAGAACCGGTGTCAATGAGGGACGCATTCTGACGAGCCCCAATGCCCGCAGGCGGGGTGAGGGAGAAACGGGAGGCAAATCCAGCGCCGCCGATCGTGCCGGTGTATTCGATCAAGGGGTAGGTTCCGACCGTCCAGAGACCGGTGTTGGTCACGTTCAGGTTCACGGTTCCCGCCGCGTTGGTGCTGAGGTTGGTGGTCGAGATGGATTTGTCCACCGACGTGCCGACCAGCGCGAGATTCACGGTGGCCGCGCCGCTGAAGTTGAGGGAGCCGATCGTCAGGGAGCCGGTGCCACCGTTTCCAGCCGTGAGGACGTTGCTGGTGGAGTTGCCGACGTTCAGCGTGTCGATCGTGCCGATGCCGTCGATGGTGCCCTGGGTGAGGGTCACCACCGGAGTCACCGCAGCCGAGCTGGTCTGGAGGAGTTTCGCGCCGCTGCCATTGATGGTGATGCCGCTGCTGGCGTTGATTTCAGCGGAGTTGGTGAGCACCAGGGTGCCGCCATTGAGGGTGGTGGCACCGGTGTAGGTGTTCACCGCCTTGAGAGTCGTGGTGCCCGAGCCCGCGAAGGTCATGCCGCCACTGGTGTTCGCAGCGGTGGCGATGGTCCCGAGCGAGGCTCCGGTGCCGCCGCCGCCGTTGATCGAGACGGAGAGTCCGGTGACGTCGGAGTAGGTGCCCGGATTGGTGATCACGATGCCGGTGAGCTTTCCGTTGGTTGGATCAATGGTCGCGTAGCCGGTGGCAGCGCTGCCATTTCCTCCGCTGACCGTGCCACCGGTGAAGGTGACCTGCGGAGGCGTGATGTAACCGGACCCAGCCGTAGTCACAGGGACTGACGTGACGCCAGTGCCGGATGCGGCGATGAAGGGCTGGTCGATGGCGATCGATTGGCCGTTGTTGTCGAGGGTGCCGTTGCCGCCATAGACGTTCACCGACCCCAAGTTGTTGGCGAGGAATGCGGCGTTGCCAGCGGAACCAGCCTTGAGGGTGCCGCCGTTGAAGTTGATGCTGGCGTTCGGAGAGGTGCCGTTGAGGAAGCCGAGGGTTTGAAGCAATCCGCCGGAGGAAAGGTTCAACGCGGTCACGTTGGCGGTGTTTCCGGTGAGGCCGTTGAAGTTGGCTCCTTCGTTGAGTTTCACCCGAACTGTCGGGGAAACGAACTGGCCGGTTCCGCTGATGGTGATGACGGCACTCTGAGCCGCTCCGGTGCTCTGCCAGTTGGCCGCGAGACCGTTGAAGTTTCCATCCACAACTGACGAAGGAATGGTGAACGTTCCGGCAGAAATGTTCGTCACGCTGGATGAGCCGGCCGCACCGCGGTTCGGCAGGAGATAGTCACCGCCACCGACGGATCCGCCGACCATGTCGAACTGGCCGAAGGTGCCCGCACCACCGGCGGAGCCGCCTGGATCGACTTCGCCCCCTGCCAGCAGGGTCAGGGCGCCGCTATTGAGCTTGTAGTAGCCGTAGGCCCCGGGAGTCTGACCGATGCGGAGACCGGCTGCACCAGTCGTGACATTACCTGCCTGATACATGGCTGCGGGCACTCCGTTCAAGTTGCCAACCGCAAGGCTGGAACCGGCGATGCTACCGCTGAGGAAGGTCTTTCCTCCGGAGACAAAGGTCGTGCCCGTGTGGGTGTTGGCCCCGGTCAGCGACATGGTGCCCGCGCCGCTCTTGGTGACGTTGAACGCGCCGGTGAATGCAGCGGAAACAAGGAAGTCGGTGGCTGCGGAACCGTCCGCGACGTTGAGAACGGTGTTGTTGTCGCGAAGGGCCGCACGGCCTCCAAGGGTCGAGGTCAGATCACTTGCGAGGACGTTGACGGTGCTCGTTCCGCCGAAGACGAGGAGTTGGTTGGTGGTGTTACTGCTGACCCCGCCGTTGCTTTGGATGGTGCCGCCTCTGAGATTGTAGGTGATGGCAAAGCCTTGGTCGCCAGGAACGATGCTGTTGAACAAGCCGCCGTTCACATTCATCACGTTCACATACTGCCCGGCGGTGTAGCCGAGTGTGTTCGCGTTGTTTCCGGATGCGACGACGGTGCCTGCCGAGTTGATGGTCAAAGTCCCACGAAGAACGCCGGCACCCACGTTGCCCACGGCGTGCTCAATCCGCAGGGTTCCTCCGTTGACGGTCGTTCCGCCGGTGAAGGTGTTGTTGTTTTCAACATAGACCAGGCCAGGGCCGTCCTTGATGAGCTGTGTAGGAACCGCCCCGTCAACGATGGTCGGCCAGATCGTCCAGTTGGTGGCGTCGCTCTTGGGGACATGGACGAAGAGTTCTCCGGAAGCCAGTCCCGAAGTGATCTTTCCCGTTCCTCCAACGGAGCCGGCTCCGTTGTTCGTGATCCACCGCGCGATGCCTCGCAGCATGAGCCCACCGCTGTTGACCGTCAGCGTCGCACCGTTGGCGACGGAGAAATCGTTCTGCGCGGTGAGCGAATTGACCGTCGTGTTGGCCGCGATGCTGGAGTTGCCAGTGGTTCTCCAGTTCAGTGCCGCCGGACCGGTCCCGGTGGTCGCGGCTCCGGTGATGTTGGTGTATCCGGTGTAGGTAACGATGTTGCCGCTGCCGTCGTTGGCGACCCAGTCCCCTCCCGTATTCGCGACACCGGCGTTGTTGATCGTCGCCCAGCCACCGAGGATGCCGTTGACGTTGGCGGTCGAGGTGGTTGTGGTGCCGGTCGTGCTGAAATCCGCCGTTCCGCCTGCATTTTTGGTGATGGCTCCGAGGGCAAGCGTGTCGCCCGCCACCACGCGGATGGCCGAGGCACCGGGGTCCACCGTGGTGCTGGCGAAGGTCTGCGTGGTGTTTCCGGTGCGGGTGTAGCTCAGGGTGCCGCCGCTGAGGGAAAGGACGCTGGCGGAGTTGATCGAGCCGGTCGCCGTCGCGCCACCGAGGTTGAGCGTGCCGGCGTTGACCGAGGTTGTTCCGGTGTAGGTGTTGGCTTCAGTGAGGGCGAGCGTGGCGGCATTGCTGCCGGTGGCCCTGAGACCAGCCGAACCCGCAATGACCGATGCGATTGTGGCGCTGGACCTGGAGGTGATGGTGGGTGTGGTGCCATCCAGTGTGATGGTTCCACCGGACAGCAGGTAGTTTCCGGTCCCCGCTGCGTTGAAATTGATCCCATTGGTCGTGACGGTACCCACGGTGACCGTTCCGGCCGCTCCATTCGCCGCTCCGAAGACTGCAATGTCCGCATTGGTGTTGGGCCACGCGCTGTTGGCTGTGCCGTTGTTCCAGTTGAGCGAGCTGGTGTCCCATGCTCCAGCTCCGTCGGTTGGAGAGGTGGTCGCGGCACCGCTGGAGTCCCAGGTAAGTGTGAGTGCTTCCAGCGGGGCCGAGGCCGAAATGGTCACGACCGTGGCGAAAATGGCAGCGACCTGACGTGCGCTGGTGTGGAAGGTCTTGCGAAGAGACGAAGCTGCGATTGGACGGAAGAAACGTGGTTTCATGGGCTTTGGTGGTGATTGAGGGGATCCGGAGGGTTGGGCCGGATCATGGTCGCGCCTTGATTCAGAGGCGCTTGGGTTGATGCCTGGAACCGGTCTCCGAACAAAGTCCAAGGAGACGTTCCATGGAGCAGTCGTTGGATCACCGGTCGGCGATCTCAGGCGCTCAAGGTATTCGATTTCCAGGCAGATTCTTGTATCGAAACGACCCATTTTGTGTATGTTTCCGCCACGGATTGATCACCACTTGGGGTCATCGATTGATAACCATTTACTTGCGCATTCGAGAAAAAACATTTTTTGAAGCCTGACCGAGCCAATATCCCCAAAAAAGGGGACTCCGACTTGGTGAGTCTGACACGCCTTTGGAGCGGGTAAAACTGTGACGATTCCAGCCGTTGCTTGGTTGGCACTTGGCAGCCTGCCAGGGTCGCGACAGCATCCCCCCATGTTCGACGCTTCGCGCTACGATGGCCGCATGCCCTACCGCCGCTGCGGGGATTCCGGTCTCAAACTTCCGGCCGTCTCCCTCGGCTTCTGGCACAATTTCGGCCACGTGGACGATCTCCAGGAAGGCCGCCGGATCATGCACCGCGCCTTTGATCGCGGCATCACCCACTTCGATCTCGCCAACAACTACGGCCCGCCCGCCGGATCGGCGGAGGAAAACGTCGGCCGCATCCTGATCGAGGACTTCGTCTGCCATCGCGACGAACTGATCATTTCGACCAAGGCCGGGCACGAGATGTGGCAGGGACCTTATGGAGACTGGGGTTCGCGGAAGCACCTGCTGGCCTCGCTCGACCAGTCGCTCAAGCGACTCCGCCTGAACCACGTCGATATCTTCTACTCTCACCGCCCGGATCCGAACACACGCCTCGAGGAAACCATGTCGGCCCTCGCCACGGCCGTGAACTCCGGCAAGGCCCTCTACGTCGGCCTCTCGAAGTACCCGCTCAAGAAGCTCAAGAAGGCGGTCAAGATCCTCAAGGACATGGGCATCCGCGCCCTCGTCTATCAGCCACCGTATTCGATCCTCAACCGCTGGCCGGAAACAGAGGGCATCCTCGACTGGCTGCTGGAGGAGGAAATCGGCTGCGTGGTCTTCAGCCCCCTCGCCCAGGGCATGCTTACGCCGAAGTATCTCAGCGGCATCCCTGAAGGTTCGCGCGCGGCCCGCAGCGAGGGCTTCCTCAAGGTCGAGCAGGTCGAGGCGCAGATGGAAAAAGTCCGTGCGCTGGGTGATCTGGCCGCCGCTGCCGGCATGCCGCTTCACCACCTGGCCATGCAGTGGGTGCTGAAACATCCGGCCGTTACCTCGGCCATCATCGGAGCCCGGACGGTCGCCCAGCTCGACGACACCCTCGCCGCGCTTCAGGCCACCGAAATCGACGAAGAGCTTTCCGCCGCCATTGATGCTGTTTCCCCGATGATCGAGCAGAAGCACGCCGAAGGCTGAAGTTTCCGATATCGGTTTCAAATTTTCGTGCTTTCTTTCCGCCATGCCTTGGAACGACCGCTTTCTCGCCCTCTACGACCGCTGCTGCGCCCTTTATCGCGACGGCAATCAGGACTTCGCCAGCTACTACTCCGCCGACGACCTCGCGTTCCTCGGATCGATCGGCTACAAGCCGCGTGAGTTCTTCGATTTCGTCGAGGACCTCTGCGGCGAGGGCGAGCCGAGTGCCACCACTGCGCTGCTGATCGCTGCGGCGCGTCGCGACTATTTCATGGTCGTGCAGAAGGGTGTGGCGAGCGACAAGGAACTCGGTCGCGATGATGTGCCGACCTTTGGCGATGAACTCGAGGGCATCTACTACCTGCCCCGTATCCTGACGAAAGCCCGCGCCAAGCTGCGTGGCGAACTCGATCCCGACCTCATGTTCGGTTGCGGCGGCGACCGCAAGTTCCTCCGCGACCACGGTGACATCCCACCCGCCGATTTCCTCCGCCACGTCTGGGCCGCCGGGGACAACGATGCCTCCGTCGCGGCCTGGGTGCGGGCTTGCGAGAAGTGATCCGCGCTTCGACGACTTGCGCTGGCGAATGACTTTCCTTGGCGAAACCCTCTTCCAATGGCGGTCCAGCGGCCCGAATCTTTTGATTGGGGCCGCTGCTACTCTTTTCGTGGTCGTATTGGGCTACCTGTTCTGCCGGAGCCCTAAAGGTCGAGTCGTTGGAATCATCCTGTTTGGTGCATGGGCGGTGTTCATTCCGGCTTTGTTTATCGGATTGAAAATCTGGCCTGATGAGGTTTCGGTCACTTCAGAGGGCCTGCATGGCCGCAATCAGTTCTCAAGATTTTCAGTGGAAGCATCCGACATCAGTTCCATTCGAGGATCGAACATGGGAAAGGGTGGCTACCATCTCTCAGTCACACTCAAGTCCAAGAACGAGTCCGTTGAAATCCCGGTCATCTCGGATCAGGACAAGGAGGCCTACAAGACCGCCCTCCACCAGCTCTGCCCAGACGCGGATCTGAACTGGTGAAACACTCCCTCCATCGCGGCGTGGCTGCGGGCTTGCGACAACTAAGTCTGCCGACTTCGATGTTGGACGTTGAATGTTCGAGGTTCGATGTTCAAATCCGCGCATGAAACTCGCCATCTGCAACGAGACGTTCCGCCATCATGATTTCGCCGGCACCTGTGCCGAAGCGGCCCGACATGGCTACACCGGATTGGAAATCGCGCCGTTCACGTTGGGCGATGTCACCGCTCTAAGAACCGCCGACGCCGTGAAGATCGGCGACGTCGTCCGCTCGCATGGCCTCGATCCGATCGGCTTCCACTGGCTGCTGGCGAAGACCACCGGCTACCACCTCACCAGCCCGGACCGGGAGATCGAGCAGCGCACCTTTGAATACGCCCGCCATCTGGCCGAGCTCTGCGGCGCGATGGGTGGGAAGATCATGGTCTGGGGCAGCCCGCTGCAGCGGACCTTGGAAGCCGGATGGAGTCGTCCGGAGGCCGAGGCGCGCTTCATCGACTTCTTCAAGCGCCTCTCTCCTCACCTCGCCAACGCGGGCGTGACGGTCGCCTTCGAGTTCCTCGGACCGCTCGAGACGAATTTCATCAACACCGCCGCCGAAACGATCACGCTGCTGGAGCAGATCGACTCGCCGAATGTCCGACTGCACCTCGACATCAAGGCGATGGCCGCCGATTCCAAGCCGATCCCGCAGATCGTGCGCGAGTCCCTGCCCTGGACCGCGCATTTCCACGCGAACGACCCAAACCTCCGCGGCCCGGGAATGGGTGAGGTGGACTTTCCGGCGATCGCTGCTGAACTCGTCAACGGAGGCTATGACGGCTGGGTGTCGGTGGAGGTGTTCGACACCACCGTCGAGCCGGACTTCCTCGCCACCGAGAGCATGAAGCATCTCAAGGCGGCGTTTGGGGAATGACGAATGACGAGTCGTCGACGTAGTCAGAACATCGGTCCCTGGTATTGGATCCCAGGCCGCAGGGCGGGCTCCATACGGCGACTTACAGTTTTCAGCCTGAAGACACCCATGCCCATTCCCCCAATCATCTCCTGACGCGGCGCTTCGCAGGTTCGGACTCGTCGGACTTGAGGAAGCGCTTCGGGAGAAAGGGGTTGGTCAGGGCTTCCTTGAGATCGAAGTTGCCGTGGAAGTCCTCCTTCGTGTCGCTGTCCTGCTTGCCGAACATCTGCTCCTCGATCAGCAGGAAGACCATTTCCCCGACATCGGAGCACTCACGGATGCCCCATTCGATCATCAGCGTGGAGGCCATCGGGCCAAACTGCTCCAGGGCCAGATCACGGAACCCCTCGAGCAACTCACCACCGGAAACATGGCGGGAAAGCCCGCTGTTGCCATCGGCCACCCGTTTCAGGGTGTAGTCCAGCGAATCCTTCAGGAAGAAGAACGCGTGCGGATCGAAACGCTTGTCCCGCCCGAGGATCGAAACGATGGCCTGCTCGAACTGCACTTGCTGCATGAATTGGAAAATGCGCCAACCGGTCGCCGCTGTCAAAGCTGTTAGCGGCGAGCCCCGCTTCGAGGGAAAATCCCATGCGGGTCAATCGGTGGTCGTCATCCGCGATCCGGCCATGCAGACTGTCGCCCATCCCATGATCATCCTCGTTCGAAACCTGGACCGCTCCACCACCGAAAAAGACCTTCAGGCCCTCTTTTTCCGCTTCGGACGTGTGGCGGCCTGTGACCTCGTGACCGAACCAGACACCGGCAAGTCGAAGGGCTTCGGGTTCATCAACATGCCGAACATCAACGAGGGCCTCGCCGCCATCAAGGAACTCAACGGCACCAAGCTGGGCAAGAACCTGATCCGCGTGAAAAAAGCCGCCACCTCGACGGTCATGAAAAAGGTCGGCAAGCGCCCGCAGCCCTGACCTTGATTGGGGTCCCTGCTGATGGTTTCCACCCTTGTCGGCGAGCCTCCTGAGCCCCCCTGATCGCTGCTTGCGGAGGGAACCAATGGATGCGAAGATTCCGGCGATGGCTGAAAAGACCCTCTTCGAGAAAATCTGCGACAAGGAGATCCCCGCTTCGATCGTTCATGAGGACGACCTCTGCGTGTGCTTTCGCGACATTTCGCCTCAGGCTCCGGTTCATCTCCTGCTCGTACCCAGAAAGCCAATCGTGCGGATTGGTCTGGCGGAGGCGGGGGATCAGTCCCTGCTGGGTCACCTGCTTCTAACAGCCGGTCAGGTCGCGCGCCAGGAAGGCTTTGCCGAATCCGGCTATCGGGTGGTCATCAACAACGGTCGCGATGCCGGGGAAGCCGTGCCGCATCTTCATCTCCACATCCTCGCGGGTCGTCCGCTCGAATGGCCTCCGGGCTGATCTCCAACCTCATTCCCATCATGTGCTGCTTCAGTGGAAAAGTTCGTGCCGTCGAAAACACCCGCATCTTTGCGAG
>JAIYDT010000161.1 GCA_027487355.1 Verrucomicrobiaceae bacterium | reverse complement strand
TAGAACCGTCGTGGATGCGCCGGTCGCGTTGTTGTGAACGTAGCCGGCACCCGTGATGTTGTTGGCGTAGGTGGTGCCGTCCACCACCAGTCCGCTGCTTGTCGAGCCACCTGCTCCCAACGCGGTCAGGTTGATGGTTCCGGTGCCGGCTCCGTTGGGAGTGCTCGACAGAAGATAGAGGAAAGCCCCGGCATTGACGGTGGTGCCTCCACTGTAGGTGTTGAGGTTGCTCAGGGGCTGGGTATTTGCCTGGATCACGACCGCGACCTTGCCACCAGGGGTGGTGGTGGAATCACTGATCGCGACAAGACTGCCATTGACGGTGGCGGTTCCTGCCAGGGTCAGTGTGGAGGTGCCGCTGCCCGAGTTGTTGGCGACGGTGCCAGTCCCGGTTCCGGCGGTGAACCTGATGCTCTGATCCGTGCCGTTGAGGTCAAGCAAGCCTCCGGAGCTGACCGAAACCGTGGAGCCTGCCGCTCCGGGAGTGCCGCTGCCGCTCAGCCTGAGGGTGCCGCCGCTGACGGCCGTGCCGCCGGTGTAGGAGTTGGCCAGGGTGAGGATGGTGGTGCCGCTTCCAATCTGGGAGAAATCGCCGTCTCCGCTGATGGCAGCCTTGAGGGCATTGGATCCCTGGGTGACGGTGTCGCTGCGATTCACCGCAAGCGTCGCACCGGAGTCCACGATGATGTTCGTCGAGTTCTGGGAAATTCCACCGGTGGTGCCACCGTTGCCGATCATCACGGTCCCGGCGGTGACGATCGTGTCTCCGTTGTAAATGTTCTGGGCAGTGAAGGCCAGGGTTCCCTCGCCGGTCTTGTTGAAGGGGGAGTTGCCGGGCGCGCCGCCCGCGCCTGCCGTGCCGCCGTTGATCAACCCGCTCATGACCGCGTCGATCTCCGCAGAACCATCCCCCACCTCGACGGTGCGTGCGCCACCGTTCATCGAAATCGGCTGCTGCCAATCGAGGGTGGCGTCGGCTGTTGCGTGGCCGAGGACGAGGGTTCTGCCGCCGCCGATGAAGTTGGTGGCGGTCCAGTTGATGGCGGTCGCGCTGAATTTCACCGCGCGGGTCGCGCCGAACGCGGCGAAGCCACCGTCGGCGGTCCATTGAACCTGGGCCGCGCCCGTGCCGATCGTGCGCGAGGTGAGGTCCCCTGCCCCCAGTCCGAGAATGCCGCCGCCGAGGACGAGATTCGTGGTGGGCAGCGCGGATGCATGGCTGATGAGCAGAAGCCCGTCGTTCACGCTGGTCGTCGCGGTGTAGCTGTTCGACCCGTTGGTGAGTTCCAGCGTTCCGCCGCCGGTCTTGTTGAAGGTGCCGCCACCGCTGAGAATGCCGCTGATTCTTGCATCGATGGGAGCGGAGCCGTCGTCCACCTGGATGGTCCGGGCACTGCCTGCGAAAGAAAGATTGGAACTCCAGATGAGTGTGGCGTCAGCGGTCGCATGGCCGAGGATCAGGGATTTCCCGTCCAGGGTGATCGCGCTCCAGCTCATCGTTCCCGGCGTGACGGTGCGATTCGCGCCGAAGGCCGCGAAGCCGCCATCACCCGTCCATTGCATCTGGTTGGAACCGGTGCCATGGGCGCGGCTGAAATCTCCGCTGGCCAGGCCGATCACTCCACCGCCACTCAGCCTCAAGTTGCCGGTGGGCAGCGCGTCGATGGTGTCGAGTCGCAGGATCCCATCCGCCACGGTGGTGGCACCGGTGTAGGTTTTTGCACCCGTGAGCACCAGCGTTCCCGCGCCATCCTTCGTCAAGGCACCAGCCCCGCTCACCGACCCGGAGAAACTGAGCGTGCCGGACGAGGATTGATTGACGACCAGTTCGCCCGTCAGCGCCATTGGGGCCGAGATGACGTCGTTCGCACCCGTCGATTTGTTCAGGCCTGCGGCCGCAGATCCATTGCTGAAGGTGAGGGTGCCGCCGGTGGAGGCGAGGGTGAAACCGTGGGTGGCGTTCGAGTCTCCCAGAAACAGGGAGCCGAGCGTGGCCGAGGTGGTCAGGTTGATCGTCTGATTGCCCGCGATGTTGTTGTTGATGCGGAGGGTCACTCCGGCGGCATTGGGGACCGGATTGACGGACCAGTTGGCGCCGGTGTTCCACTGATAGGAAGCTGCGGCGGTGGGCAGCCAGGTGGCACCTGTCGGAATCACGCCGGTGATCGAGACGAGATACTGGCCAAGGCTGGCGTAATCCGTGTATCCGGTGGTGAGCGGATCGCCGTTGCCGATGCCGTCCACGGAGAAAAAATAATCGCCGAGGGCCACGGAGCGGGTGAGGGTGACCTGCTGGGTGCCGGCAGTGGTATCAGCGGAATTGGCGGTCTGCAGCAGCGTGCCGGCGGAATCGTAGAGCTTCACCTCAATGCGGAGGTTGGAGTCGCGGGGAGCTGGTTTGACGTTGATGGCGAGCGAACCACCAGCTGCGGTGACGCGGAAGAAATCCAGATCGGTTCGTTTTTCGATGACGCCCTCGGTGAGGAGCGGAATGGTATCGGCCGAGAGCACGGTGGCCGTGGCGGTGGTGCTGCCGTGATCATCCGGGCGATAGACCGCTCCCTGGGTGAGCATGACGGCGAGATCGTCCTGCGTGTTGTTCGCACTGGTGTATTCGCCTTTGCTCCATTGGACGATTTCCTTGGAGTAGCCGACGCCCATGATGGGCGCCCAGTTGCCCTGGCCCGAATAGTAGGACGCCCCGCCGGTAACGCCGTCGTGATTCAATCCGAGCGTGTGGCCGACCTCGTGACTGGTGGCTTCCGCGATGTTCTTTTCGCTGTTGCCCAGATTTCCCGGAAACACCCAGCAGGGAACGTCGCTGGCCACATCAAAGGTTCCAACAAATGCCACTCCTCCCGCGCTGCTCGTGTACCAGTCACCGGCTCCGCCGCTGCTGCCGCCGATGCATACCCGGATGCCATAGGTCAGGTCGCTGGAATTTGATTTGCTCAAGGCAGGAACCCCGGGGTCCTGGGTGGTGACATCAATGTCGAACATCGCATAGTCCTCGGCGACGCGCTGCCAGATGTAGATGATTCGATCGCGCTCGCTGCTGGTGAAGGTGGCAGGATCGCCATTGGTGTCGAAGGGCGGCGCGGAGGCCCCATCCTTCCAGTAGCCTGAGGTGTTGTCGACGTGGCCGTCGAAATCGAGATAGATGACGCGATTGGCACCGGGGCGGCTGTGAAGCAGGAACGCTTCCTCAGTCGGGAAAGGTGCCGGGTCGGTGGTGCCGATGGCGGCGGTGGGAGCTTCCGCCGCAGCGACGGGGGCATGAAGCTCGCACGAATAGAAGAGTCGTCCCTCGGAGTTGGCTTGGAGGCAGTGGTCGGAGCGGAACAGGGCGCGGAGTTGCTCCGGGGTCTTGCGGTAATGGGCGGCGAGTTCCGGCAACCTGTTGCCCAATGCACCAATGGCGGCCTCGCCACGCGTTGCGGCGAGGAGTCGGATGCCGGCTGGGAATTCCGGGCGGATCGTTTCCTGACCGGGAGAAGAGGTCAGGGCGGCGGCGAAAATGGCCGCCGACATGCGCAGCACTCTCCCTGTGAAGGATTCGAAGTTCCGGATCGGCAGGGGCATGGGCGATTCAGGATCCATTTCCATTTACTAGCGTCGAGAGGACCACGGGAGATCATTGGATTCAACCCCGATCTCACCGCTTGTCCTCTGTGGTCCGGGGTCGATGGCCAGGGTCCTCGCGTTGACACACTTGTTTCGTGCTTCGAATCTGATGGGGGGACCTGCCTTGTGGATAAACCAACAAGGTGTATTTCGATTCACAGAAACGGGCTTTCCGCTAGGTTGAGAAAATGAAAGCCGAGGACAAGCGGACCACTCATGCGAAGTCGGACATCTCATGGCTGATGCTGCTGGTTCTCATGATCGTCGTGATCGGAACACTTTGGCTTCAAAGCTACACCGTGCTCTACACCGAAGGGGAGGTGGTTCAAGGTTTGTTCCAAGTTCTGGTGTTCCTGACTCCCATTTGTGGATTGCTGGGGTTCTACCGTCGCCGATTTGCTGCTTGGGTGATTCTCGTAGGCGGTGGCGCTCTCGTGCTTTGCCAAGCTTACCAGATTCGCAAATGGGCGATCATTCATGAAGAAATCATAGGAATTGTCCATTACGCCCATGCGGAGAAAATGAAATCCGGGCACTATCCCACAAATCTTGATGCCTACAGTTTTCGGACGGAATGGGTTCGCGATCACCTCGCGGGATTCGAAGTGAATGACCAAGGCAAACTCAGCCTTCATTACTTCATGAATCACACCGGGATCACCTACTGGTACTATTCTGATACCGGATTCGGATACTACCCGGATTGAGATCGATCCGATGACACGAAAAACCCCGGACAAGCACGAGGCTCATCCAGGGTTGGAACTTGGCACTTGGCCGTTGGAACTTTCTTCAGCCCAGCGTCCACTCCGGCAGGCGCACGATCTCGCCACCCTTGAGGGCGGATTCGTGGGCGAGGATGCCGGTGCAGGTGATGTTCGCGCTCTGGACGGCGTTCGGATAGGAATCGACGCCGGTCTGGAGCATTTTCACGAACTGATGGACGAGGTGTGGATGGCTGCCGCCGTGGCCCGCGCCCTGGGTGAAGGAGAGGTGCTCCTCGCCGCCTTCGCCGCCGTAAACGCCGCCGGTGGTGAAGAGCTGGATTTCCTCGGGAAGATAGTGCGCGAAGTCCGGGCACTTCACTTCCTCGGGGATTTCCGGCTCCGGCTTCTTGGCGGTGTGGATGACGAGCGGATCGTGCTCGATGAGCGGCCATTCGACTGACTTCTTTGTGCCGTAAACTTCGAAGGATTCACGATACTGGCGGGCGACGTCGAAGAGCGAGCGGACGACCTGCGCGGAGAGGTCGCTGTCCTTCATCTTGATGTGGCAGGTCTCGATGGCGAAGGGCGAACCGTAGCAGGCATGCATGTCCTCGGCGATCGTGCCGGAGCCGAAGCAGGAAACGTATTCCGCCTGGCTGCCCATCAGGCCGAGGATCGGGCCGACACAGTGGGTGGCGTAGTACATCGGCGGCAGGCCCGGCCAGTAGCCTGGCCAGCCTTCCATGTCCTGCTGGTGGGTGGCGCGGAGGAACTGGACCTTGCCGAGTTCGCCCTTCTCGTAGAGTTCCTTCATGAAGAGGAACTCGCGGGCGTAGACCACGGTTTCCATCATCATGTACTTCAGGCCGGTGGACTTGCAGAGGTCGATGATCTCCTTGCACTCTTCCAGGCTGGTGGCCATCGGCACTGTGCAGGCCACGTGCTTGCCGGCCTTCAGGGCCTTGATTGACTGCTGGCCGTGGTCGGGGATCGGTGAGTTGATATGCACCGCATGGACGTCCGGATCAGCCAGGAGGTCTTCGTAGGAGGTGTAGCGCTTCGCGATGCCGAACTTGTCGCCAATCTCATCCAGCTTGGATTGGGTCCGCTGGCAGATAGCATACATGTTTACGCCCTTGAGGCGCTGATAAATGGGGATGAACTCGGCTCCGAAGCCGAGGCCGACGATGGCGATGTTGAGGTCACTCATGAGAGAACTGCGGATTGTGGATTGGAGATTGTGGATTTCAAGAGAAGAGGTTTTTCAGAAAATCGAGGCCGCGCGAGGCGAACTCGTCCTGGTCGGCGGTGAAGCGTTTCCAGATGCAGACGGCACCGGCGAGGTCGCGGTTGTCGGGGGTGAAGGACTCGATGACGATGGAACCGCTGTAGTTGATCTCGCGCAGGGCATCACGGAAGTCCGTCCACGGCGTGAGTCCGGTGCCGGTGACGCCGCGATGGTTCTCACTGACCTGGACGTGGATGAGGTCCTTCCCGGCATGGCGGATGGCGTCTCCGAGGTTGGACTCCTCAATGGTCATGTGAAAGGTATCGATCATCATCTTTGCGGCCGGATGATCGATGTCGCGCACCATCCGCACGGCGTCGGCGGCGGTGTTGACGAGGTCGGTTTCAAAACGGTTGATCGGCTCGATGGCAAGGGCGAGACCACGGTTGCCTGCCTCGATGGCGGCGGTGTGGAGTTCCGACACGGCGAGATCCCATTCGCGCTGACGTTCAGCCTCGGGAAGCTGCCGGGCCTTTCCGACCCGCGAGTACATCGGTCCAGCAATGAACCCGGCTCCAAGCGTGGTGGCGATGTCCATCAGTGAGGCCAAATAGCCCTGAGTGGAGGCGCGGACCGAAGGATCCGGATCGGTGAGGTCGCGGCCAGGTCCGAAGGCACCGCACACATGCACTTTCATCCCCGTGTCAGCAATGACCGGTGCGAGCGCGTCCGCATCAATCAGGGCGGCATCCTCGACAGGCAATTCGATGGCACCAAAGCCGAGCGCGGCAATCCTCTCTATCAGGGCGGTCTGGGAGGAATCAAAAGGAGATGTCCAAAGCCAGGTGCTGGCTCCAAAGATGGGTTTCATGCGGGAGTTTGAGCTTATCCAATTGGTCCCGGACGGCTTGTAGAAACCCGGCAAGCTTCGGTAGATTTGCGACTTTTCCAATGCCTATTTCGGGGGACTCCAGGCCTTGCATCCATCCGGACTCGGGGCCACCCTCGTCCCGGAAAATGGAGGGTCTTCCGTCACGTGGTGTCGAGCCTTGTCCGCATCTGCCGGACATCGGACGGTCGCGATTTCCCGCCTCGGTGCTGGGAGCCTTCCGCCAAGGTCCCCGGGGCGGCGATTTCTATGAACTGGCCCTGTGCTGTGCGCAGTCGAGGTGGCTGGAGGGCCTGCCCGCCCAAGCATTGCTGATGCTGAACCGTGCGATGGGGGCGAGGCTGGATGAGGCACTCGATCACGATCTCCTGACGGGCCATCCCCTGCCGTATCGGGCGGTTGGCTGGATCCTGCGGCATGGCGGGGCGGGTGGGTTTCTCGGAAATCCAAGGCGGCATTTCCAGCACCTCGCAACCCGGATGAGCGGACATGACCCGGAGCGCAGAACCGCCCGGGCTTGGGCCTGCTGGGAACTGGCCAGGCGGGTCAATCCAGACTGGCCGCCTGACCTGGAGCAACTCGAAAGTGAGTCGCTCACCGAGCCCACCCCTGAGCAGATCCAACGCGACCTCTCCACGCATGGGCTGCAGGGAGAGGTCCGAGAATGGCAGCTGGCCTTAAGCGAGGTCTAGGCGAACACATCCATGACCGGAGTGCCCTTGTCGGCGATCTTGAAGGGCCGCGTCGAGGGCGACATCACGATCATGTTCCAAGGGAGCCCGAGGGCCTGGGCGATCGTCGCGTTGAAGTCCTGGACGGTGACCAGCTTGTCCTTGACCTTGCTTCCGGAGGCATCGCTCTCGCCGTGCTTGTAGCCACGCTTGATGCCGCCACCTGCGAGGAGGCAGGAAAAGGCGGACGGATGGTGGTCGCGACCGTTCTTGTGCTCCACGTTGATCGCGGGAGAACGACCGAACTCGGTGGCCACGACGACGAGGGTTTCGCTCAGCTTGCCGCGCTTGTCGAGGTCGGTGATCAGCGCCGAGTAGGCCTGATCGAACTCCTTGCAGCGTCCTTGGATGGCCGTGAAATTGTCGTAATGGGTGTCCCAGCCGCCGAGCTGAACCTCGACGAAGCGGACGTCATGCTCAATCAGACGACGGGCCAGCATGCAACCCTGGGCAAAGCGCCCGGAGCCATAGAGTTCACGGGTGGCCTGGGTTTCCTGGCTCAGGTCGAAGGCCTTGAGATCCTTGCTGTTCATCAGCCGGATCGCCTCGCGGTAGAGGTCCTCGTAGGCCTTCACGTCGGCATTCGGATACTTGCTGTGAAACTTCTGGTTGAGCTTGTCAGCGAGAGCCAGGCGACGGTCGAAATCCTCCTTCGGAACCTCGCCGGGGCGCTTGGAGTCCTGCAGGCCTTCCGAGGCATTGCCGATCGGAGCGGCGGAGTATTTCGCGCCGAAGAATCCACCGCCGGAATGGTCGGCCGAGGTATCGATCGCCACAAATCCGGGGATCTCCTTGTTGAGGCGGTCGCCAAGTTTCAGCACCCAGGAACCGAGCGAGGGATGCTTGATGGTGCCCCGCATCGGATAGCTGGTGTGCATGATGTAGGCGCCCTGCTCGTGGGCTCCCTGGGTGGAGTTCATCGAGTTGATGACCGTCACCTTGTCCATGATCGCGGCCGTCTTTGGCAAGTGCTGGCCGACGAAAATGCCGTCCGCCTTGGTCGGGATCGCCTCGATCGGGCCCATGACGTCCTTCTTCTTCGGCTTGGGGTCGAAGGTGTCGAGGTGGCTCATCCCGCCGTTCATGTAGAGGTAGATGATGTACTTCGCCTGCGAGCTGGCACTGGCCCCGGCGCTGTTGGGCGCGGCGGAGGCCACGGAATTTCCGAACATCGGAAAGAGGTGCACACCCAGGTAAAGGCGGGCGGCATTGGACATGAAACGACGGCGGGTGAACTCGTCGTGGCTGTTGAAATCGGATGGGTTCATTGCAGGAAAAGGAATTCGGATGACATCACAAGGGATGAGACAATGTTACGATAGCCGTTCTGCTTGGAGGCCTTCACCTCATCGAGCATCCAGCCCATCTCTTCGTCACTCGGCGGCCGGCTGAGGATGGCGATGTAAAGGCGGCGGATCTTTTCAGTGTCGGTGCTAGCCCCTTCGAGGCTCTTGTAAAGGTGGGCGTTCGGGTTGTTGACCAGCTGGCGCTGGACGAAGCCGTTCATCAGCGAGAGCACCTGTCCGACATTCGGCTCCACACTGGAGGCGTCCACCACCTCGCGGTCCGACTGTCCGAACAAGTAAAGAAGATGATCCCGAGGGGCTGGCGAGGGCAGCTCCGAAGCGCGGACCTGGGCGTCCTTGTTGTAGGTTTTCACGGCATTCATCATCATGCTGTCGCCACCACCGCCACCACCGCCGCTCTTGATGTCGGCGACGAACTTGTTGAAATAGACGCGAACCTCGCCTTCGGATTTCAAATCCAGGACTTCCTTGGAAAGCTGAGTCATCGTCTTCTTGCCAACGAGGACCGGCTTGCCACCCACAAAGATTCGGTCGTCCAAGGTGCGGCGCGGCTTCTTGTCAGGATCTCCGCCTGCCAGAGTGATCAGGGAGTCCCAGATCTGCTCGGAATTGAGACGGGTGATCTTCCGTCCATGGAAGTCGTCTCCACCATCGACGACCGAGGTGTCCGGATTGGTGGCGAACTGGTAGGTGCGGGTGGAAAGCAGGACCTTCTGGAAGGCCCGCTGGTCGTACTGGAGTTCCACCATCAACTGCTCCAGATAGGCCATGAGTTCCGGGTAGTTGGTCTTGGCCGCCGCGACGTAGATGTCGGCAGGCTCATAGACCGCCTTGCCCATCACGCGCTTCCAGAGCCGGTTGGCGATGTTTCCAGCGAACTGGGTGCCGGTTTTCGAGACGAACCAGTCGGCCAGTTTCGCGCGACCATCATTGTCGTCCTTCTTGTCGGACATGCGGACGCCTTTGCCGAAGGGGGTCTTCGCGCCGATGACATCACCCGGCTTCCCGTCGCGATATTGGTAGTCAGAAGGCAGCTCGATGCGGCCGGCACCACCGCCGGAAAGGCTCATGCCATAGACCCGGTCCCAGATCACCTGGGCCATGCTGTACTCCGGCGAACGGAGGCCATCGCCTTTGACCATCTCATCCCAGAGAGGCCTCATCAGGTCCTGACGAACTGTTCCCTGACCATGGGTAAAGGCGGCGAGTTCGTAGAAATCGTGCCGATCCGGTCCATCGAAGGGATCGTCGTGGCACTGCGAGCATTCCATGCGCGACCCGAGGAAAATCCGCATCGAGTTGGCCAGATTGTCCAGAGGCATGCCGCGGTCGCGGGTGTAGTAGCCCACGGCGGCAGATTTTGGATCCCAGCCATCACCCTCGGCGGAGATCATCTGATGAACAAACTGATCCCACGGCAGGTTGTCCGCGACCGCATTCCGGACCCAGTTGCGATAGGGCTCGTTGTTGGCGGTGCTGCCGATTTTTCCATCGGCGAGGCGCAGCAGGTCGAAGGTCCAGTTCGCGAGGTGACTGGAGTAACCGGGAGAGTCCAGCAGGTAATCGACGAGTTGCTGGCGCTTTCCGGCTTCCGAAATCTCCAGAAAGGCCCGGGCCTCCTCGGCAGTTGGAATCCGACCGATGGCCACCAGAAACGAGCGCCTCATGAAGGTGGCGTCGTCCGTCACCGCCGGCACTTCCAGCTTTTGGCGGCGGTACCAGGTGGCGACGTGCTGATCGATCGTCAGCGCGGCTTTCTTGATGAATGCAGGATCATCCTTGGGTGCCTTGGTGCCTTGAGCGACAGCAAGCGGCAAGGTGACCAGCAGGCACAGGCTGGTCATGGCCCAGGCGGGTAAAGGTCTCATGGGATTTTTTGGGTTTCCGAAACGTAGGCATTCAATCCCGTTCCGTCAACGCGCGGTTACGAAACGATGTAAGTTCCTCTATCAGAGCAATCGCATGCCGTCCGGTTCGATCCGGATGACCCGCTTCCGGAACAGCGCTCCAGAGGCCTCCTTGAAGGCCCGCTTACTGACCCCGAGGGCCGCGTGGATTTCGGCGGCCGGGGCGTCGTCACTGAGCGCCCACCAGCCCCCGCGCGACCGGATTTCCTCGAGGATGCGGGTTTCCAGTTCGGAAATTCTCTCCCGACCCGGAGGCTCCAGACTGAGGTCGAGCTTGCCGTCGTCGCGCACGGTGACGACATAGCCCTTCGTCCGCTCGCCGGCACGCAGGCGGCGGAAGACTTGATTGGCGAAAAGCAGCCCGGTGTGCTGGCCGTTGACGATGGCCTTGTAGCCGAGCTCGGTCTTTCCATAAAGCAGCAGGTCCACCGCGTCCCCTTCCCGGTAGGGCGGCGGGGTTTGATCGAGATAGCGCGGCAATCTTCGACTCGCCACAATGCGACCGGTTTCCTCATCGACGTAGCAACGCACGACGTATGAGCGCCCGATTTCCAAGCGATCCTTCTGTTCACGGAACGGCACCAGCAGGTCCTTCGGCAGGCCCCAGTTGAGAAAGGCCCCGACGTTGGTGATGGCGACGACTTCGAGGTAGGCGAACTCCCCCGGCTTCACCAGCGGCTCCTTGAGCGTGGCCACCGGGCGGTCCTCGGAGTCGCGATAAAGGAAGACGTCGATCTCCTCGCCGATTTGCCACTTTCGCGGCATCTCACGACGCGGCAGCAGGATTTCCCCGAGGTCCCCGCCATCGAGAAAGATCCCGAACGGTTGCTCCCGGAGGGCTGTCAGCTTCGCGCGCTCACCAATCAATGCCATGCCCGATCCTTCCGTGAAATCGTCCGCCGCGTCGATCATTCTCCGTCGAGGGAATCCGGGCAGCGGTCGCGCAGCCGGCATTTCCCGCAGAACTCGCGGAGAAACAGCTCGTCCGCCCAGCCAGTCAGGGTTTCATGTCTTCAGGTGCGGCGAGCCGATGAAGGCCCGCACTCACTTCGTGTGGTCCTAGAAGTAGACGCACTCACTCCGCGGGTTCGCCCATGTGGCGTATTCCACATCAATAGGAAGCAGCAGCGAGCGCGCGTCCGTCGGGATGAAGGTCAGGGTCCCGGCTGGAACCATGCGGGGGTACATCGCGGCCAGTTGAAACCACTCGTCGAAGCCATAACTCGGCCACTCGGAAAACCGGATGGGACGCTCGCCCAAGCCCGGGATCCTCGCGGTTTCAGGCAATGTGCCTTTTCGCCAATGCCAGATGAAACACTCGATCAACTCCCGCACTGGAATTCCACCCTTCCCGCCGAAGTGGCCACCGAGGATCGGGCGGTAGCGGACCTGTTTGGTGAGGTCGGAATTGTAATAACCCGGCACCCTCCACAGTCCCAGATCCAGGCGGGCCATTGCTTCCGTCCTGGCGATTTCACTCGAGACCTCATTCATCCGGTCCGTATCAATCACCGTGACCAGCGTGTTCCTTTCCTCCAAGGCGAGAAAGCGCCAGAACCCGCCCGGGCTGTAACGGATGGATGGACTCTTCATCAGGTGGATCTCCCAGCCCAACTCAGTCAGTTCCGGGATGAGGAAGTCCAGATCCGCAGCGAGATAGAGCCGGAATGTCACCGTTGGATGTCGTTCAATGGCTTCTCGGGTATGTCGGACCAACGGCTCGATGTAGCTCTTCCATGGCGCAAATCGCTTCACCAGGCCCATCCTCTTGGCGTCGATCAGCATCTCCCGCGTCGGCTTGGGCAGGTCAGGATCCTTCCGGTTCACATGCTTCCAGAACAAGGTGGCGCTCACCACATGACTCGCGGCGGCGCTTTCCCCAACTTTCGTGGCTGGAGACCTTTCCGCTGAGATCACTCTCTTGACTCCAAACCACTCCTCAAACTCCTGCCTCTCCGCCTCCGAAACCCCGGCGCGGTATTGATCCAGCAGGTCATCATCCAAGACAGGAAAAATGTCAGTCCAGCTCATGATGGGAACATGAAATGCAGCTCGCTGAAAAAGATCAAGACCGTCTTGAAGTCGAGTCAAGGGGGGCTGTGGCGCCAACAACCAATCATTCAGGCAAGTTCGCGCTTCTTCCGGCTGGTGCAGCCTCGGCTGGTTGCTCCGGGCTGCTCGGCGAGCCAGCGCTCAACAAGATTGAGCCTGCTTGAAGCCCTCGGAATGAAATGGAGAAGAATTCGGAGATGGACGAGTCATGTACGAACTTTGGCCTGCTGGCGCACGCCGACTGGGTCCGTCATCAGGTGCAGCTGCTCTTCAGTTCCCAGTTTCACGTCGAGTCATGAGGGAACTGCAAGATCGACTGGTGCCGGTGACGTGGCGGTCACTTGTCAATTCGGTGGATGACGGGATGCCGATGATGAACTCCAACAGGTTCGGTCATTGGATTGACGCATCACTGGTACGACTCTTCAGCAACCTCGGTGACAGCCCTGCGAGCCAGCTGGCGAGTTCGGCGGCGGCGCGGGTTTCGGGGAGCCTGTCGAGGTCGGCGAGATCCCAGCGAAAGACGTTCTTGTAGCCGTCCCAGCTGCCTGCGGCTCCGGTGCGGCGCATCCACTGGGCGGCGGCGCGGTTCTCCAGGAGCGCGTGCCCAACGAGGGTGGTGATCCCGACGCGAAAGGCGGTGAGCCACATGATGGCGAGCATCAGCGTGCCGATGCCGCGGCCGTGATCGCGATCCAGCACGGTGGCGGAAACTTCGGCTTCGTCCGGGTTTTCCGGATCGCGCCACCAGCTCGAGGCCGCCATTGGCATGAACTCGCTGCGGGCGGGATCATAGACGGTCCAGATCTCGTGGTTTCCGGGATCGACCTTCAGCAAACGATCCAGCATGCGCTCGCCGATCAGTTCGCCGCTCTGGGTCCAGAAGCGATGGTAACGGGCCTCGGGGGAAAGCCGACGGTAGGCCTCAGCGACCAGCCCGCGATCCTCCGGTATCAGGCGTCTGGCACGGACCGGCGTGCCGTCACGCAGGACGAGGTCGAGGGGTTCGCTAGAGGGAGACATGGATGAGTCTCGCAGCTCCGGGACGGAATGGCGAGGTGATCTAGGGAACCGGCTGGATCCGCAGGCGGAAAAACAGTTTCGGTTTCGCCAGAAGGGCGGGATCGATGACGCGGACGCCGACGCGCTCCAGTCCGCCCGGCAGGATCTCGCGACGAGTGCTCCATTGCACGGTGCTGATCCCTGACTGCCAGGTTCCGAGGCCGTCTGAAACCTCCACCACATACCTCAGTCCGCTGGCTGTGTAGTCGATGCCGATGCTGCCACTGCCTCCCGCGAGCTGAGGAAACACGAACTCAGGATTGCTGGAAACTGTTTGAACCATGGACACCACTGGCACCCCGGAACCAGACACGGGATCACTGCCGGTGGCGTATTCGAGGAGGTCGGAGGATCCATCCTGATCGGCATCCTGGGAACCATCGGATGCGCTGACGGCACCGAGTTCCGCCACCTCCCAGGCATCTGTCAGACGATCGCCATCAAGATCGGGCGTGACCGCAGGAGAGGCTGTTAGAAACACGGAGGCAGGCTTCTGGTTGTCGTAGCTGGCCTTGATCCAGTCCGCCGAGCGGGCGGATTGCGAGAGGCGGACCTCATCGAGCGTGCCTGGAAAGAAATTGGGAGTGCCCGTCTCCATGCGACCGATGTACGCGGCATTGGCTTGGGCGGTTCGGAGGCTGCCGGCAAAGGCCACAGAACCGGACTGCACGCCATCGACGTAAACACGGGCGGTCGTCCCGTCCCAGGTGCCGCAGACGTGATGGAACTCTCCATCGCTGACGACCGCCGTGCTGACCAAATTGGCATTCGCAGTGGCGTTGAATGGAATGAACTCGACCTTTCCCGCATTCACGCGGAACTGCCAGACACGGCCTGCTGGGCTGATGGTTTTGTCCTTGCTGAGAATCGAGCAGAGTCCGGTGGAGGTAGTCCTCACCCAGGCCTCCACGCTGATGAACGAAGGGTTCAAGGCGGAGGCATTCGGGATCGTCACGGTCGAAGTCGTGCCGTTGAGGGCCGCGGCCTTCGGGATGACTGAGGTGCTGGCGTCTGCCATCGCGGTGCTGGTGCCCGACAATGCATTCGGAGAAGAGTCCGTCTGGAAGCCGAGGCTCTGGTTGAGATGCCACACGCCGCCGAAGCCGCTGCTCCAGGTCGCAGCACGAGCGGTCGTGGTGAGTGCGGATTCGCCCGATTTCCCCCACCAGATCCGGAGCTTCGATTGAGCTGTTAGAGAAGGCACCCTGACCCAGATGAACGAGGTGCCCGACTCATCCCAAGTCTCGATTTCATGACTATAAAGCAAGGAACCATCCTCGGAAGTGAAGGCCAGATCCGCCCCGCCGGAGGATCGCATCTGGGCATACGAAAACCCTGGCACGTTCGTGGAATCGAGCCGGACCAGCAGCGGGAAACCGGTCAGCGTTTCTCCTGCCGTGTAGCCACTGGCGGTGATGAGCGCGGTGCGTGCCCAGGTCGCCAGCGCGCGATCCGCAGCGAGCGTGCCGGCTGATGACCAGGTCGAGCCATAGGCATTTGTGGCGCGGAGACGGAAAGCCAGCGTGCCCACCGGAACCGGCATTGAGGGCGAGACCAAACTGCCCAGCGGCCTTGATCCGAGATCGACGGACTGCTGCCAGGCAGACGCATTCGTGCCACCATCCGTCGGGCCCATGAACAGCGTGACGCTGGCGCTTTCCCCAATCACCGGGTCCAGCGTACCTTGAAAAGTGGCGGATCCTCCGTAGCCCGACGCGCTCCCCACCGCGATCACCGGAGTCAGCGGACGGGTCGTGAATGCCCAGACACGACCCGGCGAAATCGCGCCGCTCGCATCAACGGAATCGATCCGCCAGAAATAGCCGGTCTCACTCGCGAGTGCGCCAGGTGCAAAAGTCGCCGAGTTCACCCGACCCCGATACTCGGCCGACAACAGGTTTGCCGTTTCCACTGCGGTTCGGTTCGTGCCGAAGTAAACATCGTGCTGCACGGCCTCGATGCCAGCGGTCCAGGTCAGGCTGGCTGGAGGAAGGGTCGGCACGGACAGGTTGGCGGGAGATGGAAGCACCGCCGAGTTGGAGACATGGTAGTCCAGGATATGAAGCGGCGTGGGACCGGTGCCGCTGACGTTGGTTTCCTGGGCATAGAGCGAGAGGATGCGGTCCTGATCCCAGCGGCTGGTGTCGGTGACGAGGTTCACGCTGACGGCCTTTCCTGCGGGAAGGGCACCTCCAACGAGGTTCAGGGTGGACCAGGTGTTCCAGCTGGTGGCGGGCGAGACCTCGGGATTCGCCGACGGGCTGGCGGTGGCGATCTTCAAATTACTAGCATCGCCGTACATCAGGAAAAGCCGGCCATCGTCGTCCGCTGCCAGCTTGGCGCGTGAGCCGGTCAGGGTGGTCGGGTTCCTCCGCCAGATGCCGTCGGTGCCACGCCAGTAGTGGTGGAAACGGGACTTGGAGGTTACCGCCGGATCGAAGGCCTGATTCGGCTCGGCAGCCGGAAGGTGCCAGGCGACGACATGCACTCGACCCTGCCGGTCGGTGGTCATCGCCGAGTTGTTGATGTAGTTCCGGCTTTGGGGGATCGACCAACCGATGATGCCGGGCGAGTTCACCCCGATGAAACTGCTGCCCGCGACGGCGATCTGCGCGCCCAGGTGGTTCCTCCACGTGCGTCCGACGTCGTCGCTGTAGGCGTACATCAGGTCGTGGTTGCTTGAGGCATCGGGTGTTTCCCGCCAGCACCAGGTGGCGTGGAGGCGGCCGGTGGAATCGAAGACCGTCATGTCGAAGTAGGCGTTTCGATCGGTGCCCGAGGCGAAGGTTCCGGTGTAGGAGCCGCTGCGCGTCGTGTATTGGCCAACTCTTGTCCAGGTGCCGGTGATGCCACTGTATTCAAATAACACCTCGTCGCCGCCGCCCGAACTTCCGGACCGATAGGTGAATAGCAGTTTCCCCGCAGGCGTGGGGATGAAGCGCGGGTAGGTGACCTGGGTCAGCGCGGTGGTGCCAGTGAAGCGGTCCAGTGTGGGGCCGAACTGTGAGGCGTTCCAGGCCGTGGTCGTCGGCTGATTGGCCAAACCGGCAATGGACCTCCGGTATCTCAGGGTGTTGACATGGTGGTCAAAGGACAGGTGGATCGAGCCATCCTCGGCACAGATTCCGATCACCACATCGTTGTGGGAATCGATCGTGGTAAAATCGTAATCGCTGAACGTGAAGGTCTGCCACGTTCCCCCGGGTAGCGCCCGACGTCCGACCGACACCCGACCGATGTTGCGGGTGCCATTGTTGAAGCTCTGGTAGTAGGCGGCGTACTGCCAGCCCTTGTAGGTGACCGCTCCGTCCTGCTGGAAAGTCACGCCGTGGACCGTGGGGACGCTGAAGGTGACGCTGGGGAAATTGTAGGCTTGGGAGTCGACGATCGAGTCATTCACCAACACCCCGTCCGCCGCCCGGACGATGGAGCCGAGGGAGAGCAGTCCGAGGGCGGTGAGGATGATGCTGCGAAGGTGCATGGTTCGAAGGTCCATGTGGGGCACGGAGCGCTTGGTGGATTTGTGGGCGGCTGGAGACTAAATGATCCAGTGGACTCTGCACAGCTAAGCCGTAAACAGGATCGGGTCAATCACGCGAAGGGGTGAGACCGGACACTTGCGCCTGTGAATTGACGGCCAGCCGATCGCACCGCAACGTCGTCGCCCGATGAGGAAACACCTCCTTTTCCTGTGTTCGCGCAACAAGCTGCGCAGTCCCACCGCCGAGGCGATCTTCGCGAATCATCCGGCGGTGGAGGTCGACTCTGCGGGGCTCAGCAGCGATGCCGAGGTGCCGGTTTCCCTGGAACAGATCGAATGGGCCGACCTGATCCTCGTCATGGAGCCCGTGCATCGTCGGAGACTGAACCAAAAGTTCGGTCGGGCGCTCGCGGGCAAGCAGGTCGTGGTGCTCGACATCCCGGACCGTTTTGAATTCATGGATCCGGCGTTGGTGGAGTTGTTGAAACAGCGCTGTGGGAGGTATTTTCCCAAGGGCTGAGCCCATAGACTCGACCCGGGTGAATGGCTTGGCGGTTGGAAACCGCCGCCACGATCAGCGCTTCGCCGGGGCCTCGATGATGCCTTCCTCGGTCTCCTGCTTGAGGCGGAGCTGACCGCAGGCGGCGTCGATGTCGTGGCCTTTTTCGAGACGCAGCATGGCGGTGACGCCGGCGTTTTTCAGGATGTCCCGGAAGGCGCGACACTGATGTTCCGACGGGCGTTTCCACTCGAGTCCCTCGACGGTGTTGTAGGGGATCAAGTTGACCTTGGCTTTCAAGCGTCGTGCGTGCATCGCGAGGATGCGGGCCTGATCGAGGTCGTCGTTCACGCCTTCAATGAGGATGTATTCCAGCGTGAGGTGCTGCTTTTTGCGGGCGTTCCAATCGTCGAGCGCGCCGAAGAGTTCATCGACGCCCCACTTCTTGTTCAACGGCATGATCTGCTGGCGGACGGCGTCAGTGGCCCCGTGCAGCGAAATCGCGAGCCGGATCTGCTGCGGGTGCGCGGCCAGCTTGCGGATCTGCGGGACGAGGCCGGAGGTGGAAATGGTCAGGTGTCGCGCGCCGAGGTGCAGGCCCCAGGGCGAGGTAATGATGGCGATGGCGTCGAGCAGGTTGTCGAGGTTCGACAGAGGCTCGCCCATGCCCATGAAGACGAGGTTGTCCACGCGCTCACCGCTGAGCATTTCCGCCGCCAGGACCTGGCCGGCGATTTCAGAGGCGTCGAGGTTCCGCGTGAAACCGGCGAGGCCCGAGGCACAGAACTTGCAGCCGTAGGCACAGCCGACCTGTGAGGACACGCAAAGAGTGCGGCGGTCGGACTTTTCGCCGTAGAGCGCGGGGTTCGCGGGGATGAGGACGCTTTCGACGTAGCGGCCGTCGTGGAGCTTGAAGAGGAACTTGCGGGTGGTGTCGCTCGCGCCCTGGGTCTGGCTGTGCTCCAGCGAGTGGAGGCGGAAAGTCTCCGCCAGCTTCGCCCGCAGTGGCGCAGGGAGGTTGGTCATCGCCTCGAAGCTCGCGGCCTTCTTTTTCCAGACCCAGTCCAGGATCTGCCCGGCCCGGAACGCAGGCTGGCCCTCCGCCGCAAGCCACTCGGAGAGGGCATCGGGCGTCAGGCCGGTCAGGGCAGGTTGAACGTCGGGCATGGAGGGAGGGTTGGGTGGGAAGTTCCAAGTTCCAAGTTCCAAGTTCCAAGTGCGAAGTGCGAAGTGCGAAGTGCCAATCAGGCTAGACCTCCAGAATCAGCTCGGGATTGAAATCGGGGTTGGGATGTTCGGGGTAGCCTTGAGGATTTGAGATCACGCGAGTTTCTCCGATCAGGTAGTCGTTGCTGTGGTGGAGGTGTCCGTGAATCCAGAGACAGGGTTGGTGCCGCAGAATGAACTCATCAAGGTGGGAGGCATAGGCACAGCTCAGGGCCTTGTCGCGCCGGTCTTCTTCAAGCGAGAGGGAGGAAGGAGCATGATGGGTGACGACGATGGTCTTCCGGGGATCGTGCCCAAGGAGGAATCGATCAAGCCGCGCGAGACTCAGCAAATGGATCTCGCGGGTGTCGTGAAGTGAAAGCTTTTTGAATCCCCGGGCCGAGTTTCGGATCCGCTTGTAGTCGTTCATGCAGTCGCGGGCGAACTCCGCCCCGATCTCCCAATCGCCCTGCAACGCCAGATCGGTCCAAAGCGAGCAGCCGTAGATGTTCCAGCCATCCACCATGAACGAATCATCCTCCAGCAAATGGATGTTCGATCCTGCTGTCGCCTCCCTCAGCTTTTGGGTGATGCGTGGCAGCTTGTCGCCGTAGTATTCGTGATTTCCACAGACGTAAGCCGTCGGAATTTTCCCGCTGAACTCCCTGATCCAGCCGAGGCCGTTCTCCTTGGTCGAGATGTCGCCGGCCAGAATGATCAGGTCAGACTCGCGGGAGGGAATCTCGGTGGGTCCGAACTCCCGATGGAGATCGCTCAGGACGCGGATTTTCATGTGGAAATGAGGACTCGGAGCATTGGGTGGAGGGAAGTCCCAAGTTCCAAGCGCGAAGTTCCAAGGAAGACGTCGAAGACCTGCGAGATTCGCGGTTTACGAGGCCGGGCGGGTGCGCTTGGATTGGGGCGAACCACTTTCACGACCATGGGAAGAGCCTTTGAATGCCGACGCCGCGCCAAGGAAGCACGCTGGGACACGATGTCCCGGGTGTTCCCGAAGCTTTCCAAAGCCATCACAATGGCCGCCAAGAACGGCGGACCGGATCCTGCGGGCAATGCGCCGCTGCGGATGGCCATCATCAACGCCAAGGCCCAGAACCTGCCGAAAGACAAGATCGAGGCCGCCATCAAGCGCGCTTCCGGCCACGACGGCGCGGACATCGTGGAGGTTTACTACGAAGGAAAAGGCCCGCACGGCAGCCTGTTCTACATCGAGTGCGCCACCGACAACACCAACCGCTCGGTGGTCAACCTGAAGACGATCTTCAACAAGAACGGCGGCCAGATCGTGCAGAGCGGTCAGCTCGACTTCATGTTCACGCGCAAGGCGGTGGTGGAGTTCGAGGTGACGCCGCAGATGAATCTGGAGGAAATCGAGTTCGGGCTGATCGACAGCGGTCTTGAGGAACTCAACGTTGAAGACGGACTGGCCCGCGCGATCGGCGCTTATTCGGATTTCGCCTCACTGACCCAGGGCATCGAGGCCCTCGGCATCGCCACCAAGAAAGCCGGGCTCGAGCGCATCCCGACGACCCCGATCGAACTCACCGACGAGCAGATGGCCGAGGTCGAGCTGATCCTGGACAAGGTCGAGGACGACGACGACGTGCAGGTGGTTTTCACGAACATCGCTTGAAGAAAATTCGAAGCACTAAATTCTAAATTCGAAATGAAGACTCCACTTCTGCAGATTGAATATCTCGCCGTCCTGTGGCTATTCCGTGACCCATGAAAACGTCCATTGACCTCCCCGATGACCTCTTTCATTTGGCGAAGAGCGTTGCGGCAGATCGTGGAATGACGTTTGATGACCTGATCATTGAGGGCCTG